>JBEVDF010000112.1:0-14081 GCA_040514145.1 Aeromicrobium sp. | reverse complement strand
CGGCGTCGGCTCTCGGCGCGATCGCGACCTTGTCCGCGCTGAGCACGGCCGGACACCTGCTCGTCTTCGTGATCGCGGCCCAGCCCACCCACTTCCCTATCGCCACCCTCCTGCCCATCGGAGCGCTCGTCCTCCTGGCCGCCGCCTGCCCCCTCAACATCGCCGGCTGGGGCCCCCGCGAAGGCGTGGCCGCCTATGCGTTCACGGCGTTCGGCTCCAC
The DNA here is from genome assembly GCA_040514145.1 of Aeromicrobium sp. Taxonomy (GTDB): domain Bacteria; phylum Actinomycetota; class Actinomycetes; order Propionibacteriales; family Nocardioidaceae; genus Aeromicrobium. Next base: position 13,861 of record JBEVDF010000112.1, on the reverse strand, counting down.
CGCGGCAACCGGTCTGACGGTTGCCGTCACCTTCGGCGTCCTGTCCAGCCTGGCCACGCTCCCCGGACTCCTGGTGCTGACCTCGCGCGCCCCCGCCGAAGGGACGACGCCGTGAGGCCGTACACGATCCTGTCGTGCTGCATGTCCCTCGACGGCTACCTGGACGACGCCAGCGACCGCCGCCTGCTGCTCTCGAACGACGCCGACTTCGACCGCGTCGACGAGCTGCGCAGCGAGTGCGACGCGATCCTGGTGGGCGCCGCGACGGTCCGCAACGACGACCCTCGTCTCCAGGTCCGCTCCACTGACCGCATCGCCCGCCGCTGCGCCGGTGGCCGAGCCCCGCAGCCGATCAAGGTCACCGTCACCCACCGCGCCAAGCTCGACCCGGACGCCCGGTTCTTCACCGTCGGCGACGGACCCAAGCTCGTCTACTGCGCCACCGAGAGCCTGACCGTGGCCACCGAGCAGCTCGGCTCGCTGGCCACCGTGATCGACGGCGGCAGCCCGATCGAGCTGGCCGACGTCAGCGCGGACCTCTTCGAGCGCGGCGTCCGCCGGTTGCTGGTCGAGGGTGGTGGCGAGATCCACACGCAGTACCTCACCGAAGGTCTGGCCGACGAGCTCCAGCTGGTCGTCGCCCCGCTCTTCGTCGGCAACGCCGAAGCCACCCGCTTCGTCGGACCGGGCACCTTCCCCTTCACCGGGGGCGACCGCGCTCACCTGGTCGAGACCCGACCGATCGGGGACGTCGTCCTGCTCCGCTACGTGTTGAACCGCTCGTGCGCGGCGGACGTGTCTACAGGTGAAGCCCCAGGAGGTCAGCCATGACGGCAGCTCGAGTGATCGGCGCACTGGCAGCAGTGGTGTCCGCGGTGGTCCACCTGTATCTGTGGTTCGACGGCGTGAAGGACCAGGGAACCGTCGGCGCCCTGTTCGTCGTCAACGTCATCGCCGGCTTCGCCATCGCGGTGCTCCTGCTGGTCTGGAAGCACTGGATCCCGTTGTTCACCCTCGTCGGCTTCGGTGCCACGACCCTCGGCTGCTTCCTGATCGCGGTGAACGGCGAGCTCTTCGGCATCCACACCGACTGGAGCTGGTACGCCTGGGTGGCGGCGGCATCCGAGGTGCTGGCCATGCTGGCCGGTGCCTACGGACTGTACGAGGAACGGCCCGCACACCTCGCCGCGCGCGGGCGGTAGGCCGCAGGTCCGGTTCCACGCGTGGTGCGCTTTGCAGTGGCCACGGAGGAACGGAACTTTCTACCTTCGGGTCGCTCCAGCGACACCTTGGTACCAAGATCCGTCGCCGGTGCGGGTCAGCAGTCGGCCCCCTCGGCGCAGGTCTCGGCGGTGCCCTCCTGCGCCACGGCCGCGATCACGCGGGCGGCCTCGCCCAGGGCGGTCAGCTGGTCGTCCGTCAGGACGTCGATGACGAGCCGGCGCACCTCACGCACGTGCCCGGGCGCGATGGCCTCGATCTTCGCCAGGCCGGAGTCGGTGAGCCGGGCCTGCATGCGGCGGCCGCCGGGCTCGGAGGCGGGACACCGCTCGACCCAGCCGGACTTCTCGAGCCGGGTGAGGGCGTGGGACAGCCGCGACAGGGAGCCGCGCGCCTCCTCGGCCAGGACGGAGAGGCCGATCGTGTGGTCGGGGGACTGCGACAGGGAGGCGAGCACCTGGTACTCGTAGCTGTTCACCCCGGCCTCGCGCTTGAGCTGGGCGTCGATCGCGGTCGGCAGGGTCGCGAGCATCTCGAAGAGCGCGCGCCACTGCTGCTGCTGGTCGTCCGTCAGCCACGGCACGTCGGTCTCGGTGGTGGTCGTGTCGTTCGTCACACGGCTGAGTCTAGCGCGCTGCTTGAACATTCAAGTCCGATGCGTAGACTCGCACTTGAACATTCAAGTACCCCTGAGGAGACCCCCATGACCCTGCTTCGTGTCGACGCCAGCATCCAGGGCCCGATGTCCGCCAGCAGTGCGCTCGCCGACCTCGTCGTCGAGGAGTTCATCGCCGCCCGCCCCGAGGTGCCGGTCGTGCGCCGCCACCTGGGACAGGAGCCGCTGTCGGCCGACGTCTGGGCCGGAGCCGTGGCCGGTAGCTTCACTCCCGAGGGGGACCGCGATGCGGCCCAGCGCGAGGCGATCGCCGCCGCGGAGCAGGTGGCCTCCGAGCTGCAGCAGGCCTCCCTGGCCGTCCTCGCGCTGCCGCTGTACAACTACGGCATCTCCCAGCACGCCAAGGCGTGGATCGATGTTGCGCTGGCCGGTGCGCCGCAGGGCGCGCGACTGCTCGAGGGAACGCCGACGGTCCTGGTGACCACGCGCGGTGGCGCCTACGGCCCCGGCACCCCGCGTGAGGGCTGGGACCACAACACCGACTTCCTGCGCCGGATCCTCGTCGACATCTGGGGCGCGGACCTGACGGTGGTCGAGCGCGAGTTCACCCTCGTCGGCCTGAACCCGGCGCTCGACGAGTTCACGGAGACGGCGTCGATGATGCGCAAGGCAGCCGAGGAGGCCGCGGCCACGGCAGGCGCGACGCTCGCGGCCCGGGTGGCCTGACGCTCAGGGCGTGAGGGCGGCGCCGAGGGACGCGAGGGTCTCGTCGAGCACGCGGTAGAAGGCCCAGCGGCCGCGCTGCTCGCGCTCGACGAGGCCGGCGTCGACCAGTTGCTTCATGTGGTGCGAGACCGTGGGCTGGGAGAGGCCGACGGGCTCGGTCAGGTCGCAGATGCACGCCTCGCGGTCGGCGCCGGCGGCGATGATCGACAGCAGCCGCACGCGCGTGGGGTCGCCCAGTGCCTTGAACATCTTCGCCAGGCGCTGCGCCTCGTCGGCGTCCAGGACGCCTCCCGTGACGGGCGAGCAGCAGGCGGTGTCGTCGATCAGGGGGAGTGCCGTGCGGGTGGCCATGAACTCATTCTGCCAGACGTATTGACAAACGTCGATACATCGATGAATCTCGATACATCGACGTCCGCCGATACGACATCAGGCAGAGGAGCATCATGACGACCACGCAGAAGTCCCCCCAGGAAGTGCAGGAGCAGGTGCGCGCCCGCTACGCCGAGGCCGCCACGGCCGTCGGCCGGGGCCGGACCAACGCCGAGGTCAACGATGCGCTCCAGGTCGTCGAGGACGGCTGCGGTGGCTCGTCCTGCTGCGGCGGCGGTGGCGTCGAGGTCGACGAGTCCTTCGGCGCGGTGCTCTACGACAGCGACCAGCAGCAGGAGCTGCCGGCGGAGGCGGTCGCGGCCAGCCTCGGCTGCGGCAACCCCACCGCCGTGGCCGCGCTGGCCGACGGCGAGCGCGTGCTCGACCTCGGATCCGGAGGCGGCATCGACGTACTGCTCTCGGCCCGGCGCGTGGGGGAGACCGGATTCGCCTACGGCGTGGACATGACCGACGAGATGCTCGACCTCGCCCGCGAGAACGCCACCAAGGCCGGCGCGACCAACGTGGAGTTCCTCAAGGGCACCATCGAGGACGTGCCGCTGCCCGACGCGTCGGTGGACGTGGTGATCTCGAACTGCGTCATCAACCTCTCGGTCGACAAGCCGAAGGTGATCGCGGAGATGTACCGCGTGCTGGTGCCCGGTGGGCGGATCGGGATCTCCGACGTCGTCGCCGAGGACCACCTCGACGCCGCCGCGCGGGCCGACCGTGGCTCGTACGTGGGCTGCATCGCCGGCGCCCTGTCGCGCTCCGAGTACCTCGAGGGCCTGGCCGCGGCCGGCTTCGTCGAGGCCGAGGTCGAGTTCACCCACGAGGCCGTGCCGGGGATGCACGGAGCCATCGTCCGCGCCACGAAGCCGACCGCATGACGGTGGCGGCACCGGTCGGGCAGCGGCTCTCCACGCTCGACCGGTTCCTGCCGGTGTGGATCGGGCTGGCGATGCTCGCCGGCCTGGTCCTGGGCCGTGCGGTGCCCGGTGTGGCCACGGCCCTCGACGCGGTGACGATCGGGTCGGTCTCGCTGCCGATCGCCGTCGGCCTGCTGGTGATGATGTACCCCGTGCTGGCGAAGGTCCGGTACGACGAGGTCGGTGACGTCGCCCGCGACACCCGCACGATGGTGCTGTCGCTCGTCCTCAACTGGCTGATCGGCCCGGCGCTCATGTTCGCGCTCGCGTGGACCTTCCTGCCGGATCTGCCCGAGTACCGCACCGGCCTGATCATCGTGGGGCTGGCGCGCTGCATCGCGATGGTGATCATCTGGAACGACCTCGCGTGCGGCGACCGGGAGGCCGCGGCGGTCCTGGTGGCGGTCAACTCGGTCTTCCAGGTCCTGGCCTTCGCGGTGCTGGGCTGGTTCTACCTCGACCTGTTGCCGGGCTGGCTGGGCCTGTCCGCCTCCGGACTCGACGTCTCGCCCTGGCAGATCGCCGGCAGCGTTCTCATCTTCCTCGGGATCCCGCTGGCGGCCGGGTTCCTCACCCGCGTCGTGGGGGAGCGCCGGCGCGGACGCCAGTGGTACGAGGAGCGGTTCCTGCCCCGTTTGGGGCCGTGGGCGCTCTACGGCCTGCTGTTCACGATCGTGCTGCTCTTCGCGCTCCAGGGTGACCAGATCACCCGGCAGCCGCTCGACGTGGCCCGGATCGCGATCCCGCTGGTGCTCTACTTCGCGATCATGTGGGCCGGGTCGCTCTGGCTCGCCCGCCTCGTGGGGATCGGCTACGCCCGCTCGACCACGATCGCGTTCACGGCCGCCGGCAACAACTTCGAGCTCGCCATCGCCGTGGCCATCGCGGTCTACGGCGCCACGAGCGGCCAGGCACTCGCCGGTGTCGTCGGGCCGCTGATCGAGGTTCCCGTGCTCGTCGCGCTGGTGTACGTCAGCCTGTGGGCGCGCCGCTTCTTCCCTGATACCCGCCAAGGAGTCCTCCCATGACCGGAACCCATCCCCAGGTCGTCTTCGCCTGCGTGCGCAACGGCGGGCGCTCCGTCGCGGCGCGACTGCTGACGGAGCACTACGCCCAAGGCCGCGTCGTCGCGGTGTCGGCGGGCACGCAGCCGGGGGAGCACGTGCACCCGGAGGTCGCCGCCGCCCTGGAGCAGCTCGGCCTCGACACCTCACGCGAGCACCCCAAGCACCTGACGCGGGACATGATCGCCGCGAGCGACCTGGCCATCACGCTCGGTTGCGGCGAGGAGTGCCCGTACGTCCCCGGCGTCACCTACCGCGACTGGCCGGTCGACGACCCGGGCGGTCAGGACGAGGCGACCGTGCACCGGATCATCGCCGACCTGGACACCCGCGTCCGCGACCTGCTGGGCGAGATCGCTCCCGACCTCGAGCTGGGACCCTCGGTCACCGGTCAGCGCTGAGTGCTTCGGTGGGGACGGATCTTTCTACCTTCGGGTCGCTCCAGCGACATCTTGGTACCACGATCCGTCGGCCCCGCCGGTCAGAGCGAGCGCTGGGAGTCCTCGTGGCTTCCCGTGTCGTGCCACGGCCGTGGGTCGGCACGCAGGAGTGAGTACAGCGTCACGCCGTGGTTGACGCCCGCGTTGAAGAACGCCCCTCGCGCGATTCCCTCGTAGGTGAAGCCGCACTTCTCGGCGATGCGCCGGGAGGGCGCGTTCTCCGGCACGATCACCAACTGGATCCGGTTCTCCTTCCTCGAGCCGAACAGGTAGTCGACCAGCAGCTGGACCGCCTCGGTGACGAACCCCCGACCGGCGAACCTGTCCTCGTAGAGCTGGTAGGACAGCTCGAAGCAGTCCCAATAGGAGATCGGCCGGTAGAACTCGACATGACCGGCGATCCCCTCTTCGGGAGCAACGATCAGCAGCAGGCCCTCGGTCTGCTGCCAGAACCCGGTCGTGGAGAACTCGCGGCGGAAGTCGGGCTCGGACCTGACGCCGAGCGGGAAGTACGCACCACGGTTGGCGATGTCCGTGTGGGCGTCGTAGAGCGCCGCCAGGTCGCTTTCGCGGACCTGCCGCAGAGTCACGGAGCGACCCTCCAGCATGGGCCCAGCATAGGAAGACTCCGCTGCCGAGGGAACGGGTGCGGCGCGTCAGTGCCAGACGGCCACCGCGGCGGGCGCGGTGCTCTGCCTGGGCCTCAGGCTGGCGCGCTGACCTGCCGGGTGCCGTGGTGCACCAGCAGGTCGAACAGGTCCTGAGCGGCCTTCGTCGGGCGCACGCCCCGGCGGCGCAGGATGGCCAACCGGATCACCGTGCCCTCGTCGTCGATCGGCCGGAAGGCGATCGCGCCGCGGGACTCGAGCGCATCGTCGGCGAGCGTGAAGTCGGGCATGAGGGTGACGCCGATCCCCGACGACACCATCTGCTTGCACACGTCGGCGCTGTCGGCGGTGTGCCACTTGAGCGGGGGCGAGTCGCCGAAGACGCGGTGCGCGACCCGGTGCATCAGGTAGCCCGCCCGTGCGCCGACGAAGACCTCCTGGCGCAGGTCGTCGACCGTGACCGTGGACTGCTCGGCCAGCCGATGGTCGCCCGGCAGCACCGCCATCGGCCGGCCGTGGAAGAGGTCGGTGGCCACGAGGTCGGGATGCACGTCGTCGCCGGGCAGCAGCGTGACCAACCCGATGTCGAGCGACCCCTCGCGCAGCCCGTCGCGGACCTCGCCGTGGCGCAGCTGGCGCAGGTCGACCGAGGTGTGCTCGTGGTCGAGCTCGTGGCTGCGCATCGCGGGCAGCACGATCGAGGTCACGCCGAAGTAGACGCTGCCCACGCGGGTGGGGCGGTGGAACTGCGACTCGCCGCGGGCGGCCGCGCGCAGGCGGTCGACGGCGTCGAGGACCTCCAGGATCCGGGGGAGGAGCTCCTGGCCCGTGCCGTTGATCCGCGTGCCCGAGCGGTGCCGGTCGACCAGTGTGACGCCCAGCTCGCGCTCGAGCTTCGTGACGGCCTCGCTGAGCGCCGGGAGCGAGACGTGCAGGTGCTCCCCGGCGCGTCGCAGCGAGCCCTGCTCGCTGACCGCCCTGACGTATTCGAGCTGCTCCAGTCGCATGCTCACCTCCCGTTGACCGGTGAGGCTACGTGAACGGTGACGCCTGTCGGGTGATCTCCCGCGTCGTGAGACGGGGCGGTCGGCGGTGCCCGGATTCGTAGCGTCGTCGTCACGCAACCGCGTCCCTCACGAGAAGAAGGCACCCGCATGAAGCACGTCCGATCCCACCGGTTCACCCGCACCTTGGCCGTCACCGTGGCCACGGCGCTCGCCGCGACGGGCCTCGGTGCCTGTGGCAGCGCCGGCGCGGATTCGGGGAAGGAGGAGACCACGATCCGGTACCAGAGCTACGCCGGGGCGGTCGACGCCTTCCTGCTCGCCGACGCCCTCGGCGAGTTCGAGGGGCTGACGCTCAAGCGGGTCGGCGACGTCACGGGCGGACCCCAGGCGCTCCAGGCGCTGGTCTCGAACCAGACCGACATCGGCGGCTCCGCCTTCTACGGCGCGATCGCGCAGCTGGTCGCCACCGGCGCGCCCATCAAGGCGGTCATCCCGTTCTACGGCTCGAACGAGACGACGAACTCCACGCTCGCCGTCCTGGAGAAGTCCGACATCAAGAGCGCCCGCGACCTGGTGGGCAAGAAGATCGCCGTCAACACCCTCGGAGCCAACCAGGAGGCCGTGCTCGACACCTGGTTCGACCAGGAGGGCCTCAGCGAGGCCGAGCAGGACAAGGTCACGCTCGTCCCGCTGCCGCCGCTCAACACGCCCGAGGCGCTCGGCAGCGGCAAGGTCGACGCCGCCGTCCTGAGCTTCCTGGGCAAGAAGACCACCGAGCAGCAGTACCCCCTGCGCACGCTCGTCCGCGACATCGACGTCGTCGGCGAGCCGTACGCCGGTGGTGGCCTGACGCTGCGCGAGGAGTTCATCGAGAAGAACCCGAACACCTCGCGGCAGATCGTCGAGGGCGTCGCGGCCGCGATCGAGTTCATCGAGACCCACGAGACGCAGGAGATCTTCGACGTCTACTTCCCGTACCTGGAGAAGGAGGGCTACGGCGACTACATCGAGCCGATCAAGAGCAACTTCCCCGGGACGCTCGGCATCGACGCCCAGCCCGTGATCAAGGACGAGGACATCCAGCGCTGGGTCGACTGGCTCGACAGCCGTGGCGACATCGACGCCGAGGACATCGACGTCAAGGACGTCTACACCAACGAGCTCAACCCGAACGCCTGAGGAGGCAGCCATGAGTTCACGCATCGAGTTGAAGAACGTCGGCCAGACCTTCTGGGTCCGTGGCGACGAGGACAAGAAGCTGCGCGAGTTCGTCGCGCTGGACGGCGTGGACCTCGACATCCGGGCGGGGGAGTTCCTCACCCTCGTCGGCCCGTCGGGGTGCGGCAAGTCGACGGTGCTCGACCTGGTCTCGGGGCTGTCCGCCCCGAGCTCGGGGACGATCACGGTCGACGGGACGCCGATCACGGGGCCGGGCCTGGACCGCAGCGTCGTCTTCCAGCAGTACACGCTGCTGCCGTGGCGGACCGCCCAGGCGAACATCGAGTTCGCGCTCGAGGCCAAGGGCGGACTGTCCAAGGCCCAGCGGACCGCGACGGCGCGCGAGTACCTCGACCTGGTCGGCCTGACCGAGTTCGCGAACCGCTATCCGCACGAGCTGTCCGGCGGCATGAAGCAGCGCGTGGCGATCGCGCGCAGCCTCTCGTACCAGCCGCAGGTCCTGCTCATGGACGAGCCGTTCGGCGCCCTCGACGCCCAGACCCGAGAGCGGCTCCAGGAGGAGCTGGTCCGGATCTGGGAGCAGACCCACACGACGGTCGTGTTCATCACGCACGACATCGAGGAGGCCGTGTTCCTGGGTCAGCGGGTCGCCGTCATGACGGGCCGGCCGGGCCGGATCAAGGAGATCGTCTCGATCGACCTCGACCGCTCGCACGCCGAGGACGTCGACGTCCGGGCCACGGTCGAGTTCGCCGAGTACCGCCACCACATCTGGAGCCTGCTGCGCCAGAAGACCCCGGTCGTGAAGGAGTTGGCCCATGTCTGACCTGCTGAGCGAGAAGACGCAGGCGCGGCCGAACCCGCGCCAGGAGGAGGCCGCCAAGGCCAAGGGCGTCTCGCTGCGCCGCACCCGCACGATCGCCTCAGCCCGTGGGGCGGCGGGCCTGGTGGCCCTGGCCCTGGTGTGGGAGCTCGCACCCCGCGCGGGACTGGTGGACTCCTACTCCATCCCGCCGCTCAGCATCGTGCTGCAGGAGTGGTGGAGCATGCTGCTCGACGGCGAGCTGTGGAAGCACGTCTCGGCCAGCCTGACTCGATCGGTGATCGGATTCGCCCTCGCGATCGTGATCGCGATCCCGCTCGGCGCCGCGATCGCCTGGTACCGGCCGGTGCGCGAGTTCTTCACGCCATCGCTGGAGCTCTTCCGCAACACCGCGGCGCTGGCGATCCTGCCCGTGTTCATGCTCATCCTGGGCTTGGGCGAGACGTCCAAGATCGCGATCGTCCTGTACGCGTGCTTCTTCCCGATCCTGCTGTCGACGATCGCGGGCGTGGCGAGCGTGGACCCGCAGCTGCTGCGGTCGGCACGGGTCCTGGGACTGTCGCCGGTCGCGACCTTCCGCAAGGTGGCGTTCCCGGCGGCCGTGCCCACGATCTTCACCGGCATCCGCATCTCGGGCGCCGCCGCGATCCTGGTCCTCATCGCCGCCGAGATGATCGGCGCCACCGCGGGACTGGGCTTCCTCATCAACTACGCGCAGTACAACTTCCTGATCCCGAAGATGTACGCCGCGATCCTCACCACCTCCCTGTTGGGCGTGGCCGTCAACTACGGACTCGTCGCCCTCGAACGCCGCTTCTCGAAGTGGCGCGCCCTCTGACCACTCCGCCCCTTCCTGAAAGGCACACACCATGACCCGTCAACTCAGCCTCAACGCCTTCCTGCACGACACCGGCCACCACGAGGCCTCGTGGCGCCACCCCGACTCGGCCGTCGACCGCATCCACGACATCGACTTCGACACCCGCAACGCCCAGATCGCGGAGGAGGCGAAGTTCGACGCGATCTTCTTCGCCGACGCGCCCGGCCTGTGGGGTGCCACGCCGTTCCGGCCCGCCGGCCACCTCGAGCCCATCACGCGGCTCGCGGCCATCGCCGCGCGCACCGAGAGGATCGGCCTGATCGCGACCGCGTCGACCACGTTCTACGACCCGTACAACCTGGCCCGGCTCTTCTCCTCGCTCGACACGATCTCGAGGGGTCGCGCCGGCTGGAACATCGTCACCACCCAGTCCGAGGCGGTCGCCCGGAACTTCAGCCTGTCCGAGCTGCCCAGCGCGTCGGAGCGCTACATCCGCGCGCAGGAGTTCATCGACGTCGTCACGAAGCTCTGGGACAGCTGGGAGGACGACGCCGTCCTCGCCGATCGCGAGTCGGGCCGCTACTACGACCCGGAGAAGGTCCACTCGATCCGCCACGTCGGCAACCACTTCCAGGTCGAGGGCCCGCTCTCGCAGCCGCGCTCGCCGCAGGGACGCCCCGTCTACGTGCAGGCCGGCTCGTCGAACGACGGCCGGGCCTTCGCGGGCCGCAACGCCGAGGCGATCTTCACCGCACACCAGACGATCGAGGACGCCCAGGCGTTCTACTCCGACATCAAGGGGCGTGCCGTCGCGTTCGGTCGCTCGCCCGAGGACGTCAAGATCCTCCCCGGGATCAGTCCGTTCGTGGCCGACACGCGCGCCGAGGCGCAGGAGCTGCAGCGGCACGTCAACTCGCTGACCGTCCCGGCCTACGGGATCGCGCAGCTGGAGGGTCTGGCCGGCGTCTCGCTGGCGCACCTCGAGCTCGACGAGCCGGTTCCGCTGGAGGTCTTCGGCCAGGCCGGCGACGTGCTCGACAACAACCGCAGCCGCCTGCAGGTGATCGCGAACATCGTCGAGCGCGACCGTCCGACGCTGCGCGGGCTGCTGCACCGCCTCGCGGGTGCCCGCGGCCACAACGTGGTCGCCGGCTCCCCGACCGAGGTCGCGGACATCATCACCGACTGGTTCCAGAACGGGGCCGCGGACGGCTTCAACGTGATGCCGCCGCTGTACCCGCAGCTGCTCCAGGAGTTCACTCAGAAGGTCGTCCCGATCCTTCAGGATCGCGGGCTCTTCCGCACCGAGTACACCGGTTCCACGCTGCGCGACCACTTCGGTCTGGCCCGTCCGGACTCGTTGTACGGGGCCGGCGCGAACGAGGAGGCCCACGTTGTCTGATGTCAGAGGGTCTGATGTCGGAGTGCCCCGCCTCCACACCGCGGTCGTGGTCGGCAACCCGAAGCCGGCCTCGCGCACCCTGACCGCAGCGACCCACGTGGCGCGCGAGCTGACGGGGGAGGAGCCGGACCTCGTCGTCGACCTCGCCACGCTCGGGTCGGCCGTCCTCGACTGGGGCTCGACCGAGGTCGCCGAGCTGGTCGCGCAGGTGGGGCAGGCCGATCTCGTCGTCGTCGCCTCGCCGACCTACAAGGGCACCTACACCGGACTGCTCAAGGTGTTCCTCGACCGGTTCGCCGGCGACACCGGATTGCGTGGGCTGGCCGTGCCGCTGTTGCTCGGCGCCGGGCCGGCCCACGCGCTGGCCCCCGAGCTCACGTTGCGACCCGTCCTGACCGAGCTCGGGGCCACGGTCCCCGGGCGCGGCCTGTTCGTGCTGGACTCGCGGTACGGCGACGCGGACGCCTACGATCCGTGGCTGGACGCGACGCGGCCCTTGGTGCGCACCCTGCTGCAGGCGGCGGCATGACCGCGTTCTTCCCCACGAACCAGGACCTCGACCCGGGGCGGCTGCGCTCGGCGTTCGGGAACTTCCCGACGGGCGTGGTGGTGGTGGCCGCGGAGGTCGACGGCGCGCCCGTCGGCCTGGCCGCCAGCAGCTTCACCAGCGTCAGCCTCGACCCGCCGCTCGTGTCGATCAACCTGGCCGCGACGTCCAAGACGTGGCCCGACCTGAGCCGTGCCGACCGGTTGGGCGTCACGGTGCTGGCCAGTCATCACGGCCCGTTGTGCCGCCAGCTCGCCGGGCCCGTGGAGCACCGGTTCGAGGGAGTCGACTACAGCGTCAGTCCCGAGGGCGCGATCTTCATCGACGACGGGATGGCCACCTTCGACACGACGATCCATCGCGAGGTGCCGGCCGGAGACCACATCCTCGTGCTGCTCGAGCTGCACGCCGTGGACCACCGCGTCGACGGCGGGCCGCTGCTCTTCCATCGCAGCGTCTTCGGCCAGCTGGCCGTGGCGGAGTAGGCGGCCTCAGGCCGCCACGGGGTGCTCGTCCTCGGGGCGCAGCGCCACCACGGCGCAGAGGATGAGCGCGGCCCCGACGACGCCCGCGACGCCGAGTCGCTCGCCGAGCAGCACCGCGGCCAGGGCGGCGGCGGAGATCGGCTCCACCAAGGTGGCGACGGTCGCCGCCGAGCCCGAGGTCGTGCGCAGCCCGGCGTAGAGCAGGCCGTACGACAGGGCCATCGTGGCGATGCCGAGGTAGAGCAGCAGCGCGAGGGACGTGGGGGAGGTGCCCACGACGGTCTCGCCCGAGGTGGCCGCGACCACGAGGAACGGCGCCAGCAGGACCGCGCCCGCACCGGTCGCGCACGTGGTGAGCGCGACGGGCTCGAGCTGCGGTGCGAGCACGTGGCCCAGCACGGTGGTGGCCGCGTACGTGGCACCCGCGGCCACCGCGAGGACCAGGCCGAGCACCGGGCGGTCACCGGGTGCCGACGTGCCGTGGCCCGCCGTGGCGCTGATCAGGACGAGTCCAGTGAGGGCGGCCGCCAGGACCGCCACGTCACGCGGCGTGGGTCGGGTCCCGGCGCGCAGGTGCTCCCAGGTGGCGGCCAGCACGGGCGCGAGGCCCAGCGAGACCACGGTGGCGACGCTCACCCCGACCATCAGGACCGAGACGAAGTACAGGCCTTGGTAGATCGCGGTGCCGCAGCCGATCACGATCGCCGGTACGGGGTGCGACCGCATCGTGTCGCGCACTGCTCGCGCCCTGCCCGTGACCAGGACGAACGCCACCAGTGCCAGCGCTCCGATGAGCATCCGCCAGGCGCTCACGGTCATCGCGCCGATGCCGTCGCGTTCGTGCAGCACGGTGACGACCAGGCCGCCGGTGCCCCACAGCACGCCCGCCGCGCACACCTGCAGCAGCCCGACGCGCTTCGACACGCGCCCAGACTAGAGGGGCGCCCGGGTGTGTCTTCGGCACACCCGGGCGCTCGTCATGCAACCCCTACGCGCGGTCGCGCTCCGCGCCGATCGTGGTGTCGGGGCCGTGGCCCGTGTGCACCACCGTCTCGGGCGGCAAGGTGAACAGCCGCTCGGCGATCGACGAGCGGATGACATCGGCATCGCTGTAGGAGCGACCCGTCGCCCCGGGCCCACCGCTGAACAGGGTGTCGCCGGTGAAGACGCAACCGAGCTCGTCGGACACCAGGCACGTCGCACCCGGCGCGTGGCCCGGCGTGTGGATGGCCCGCAGCGTGGTGCCGCCGACCGTGAACTCCGTGCCGTCGAGGAGGTCGCGGTCCCACGACTCATCCGGGTGGGTCAGCTCCCACAGGGGGCGATCCTCGGGGTTCAGCCAGATCGGCGCGCCCGTGCGCTCGCGCAGCTCCGGCGCGATGCGGCAGTGGTCGTCGTGCGCGTGCGTCAGGACGATCGCGGTGACCTTCCGGCGCCCGATGAGGTGCAGGATCGCCTCGACGTCGTGCGGTGCGTCGATCACGAGGCACTCGGTCTCGTCGCCGACGATCCACACGTTGTTGTCGACGTCGAAGGTCTCGCCGTCGAGGCTGAAGGTGCCAGAGACGACGCCGTAGTCGATGCGCGCGGGCATCAGAGCACCACCACCGAGCGCAGCACGC
>JBEVDF010000081.1:0-5756 GCA_040514145.1 Aeromicrobium sp. | reverse complement strand
GAGACCGTCCGCACCTCGAGCAGTTCGAGCTCGGCCGTTCGTCGCAACGTCGAGACTTCGCCACAGGCGGGACACACCGCCACGGACCCACCGATCAGGTCGTCGTGGCCGAGTGCGCCTCCGAATCCGCACCCACAGCGGAGTTCCACATCGAACGTCTCGGCCTCCAGCGTGGTGTCGGCCATCCTGCTGCCCTCGGTGAGCATCTCGAACGCCTGCCGCAACGCGGGCTCAGCGATGCTCGAGGCGTGCCGGACGCGAACGAGCTGGACAGGCCGCCCGGCTGAGCGACGCTCGCATTCGCTGATGAGTTCGGCGACCAGCGACACCTCATGCACGGCGCTGATCCGCGACAGACACGGTTCCGGCCCTGGCGGCATGGTCCGCGATTAGCTCCGCCACCGCGTCGGCCAGGCCAGGCAGGGAGGCCTCGGCCGCGGGCGACATCCGATCCCCAAACGCGAGTGACTCCACCCCGACCCTGATGACCGCGACGTCGGGTACCTGCCCATACAGTTCGCGCGCGAGATCGACGAGGCTCGATGGGCTCAGGATGTGCGACCAGCCCGTCGCGTTGCCGGCGTCTGCCTGCAGCCACTCGATGGTGAACGTGCCTGCCGCAGGACCGTGGCTCGCGTCCACGAAGACGACCAGACCCGCGCGACTGACGTCGAATGCGAGCTCAGGCGTCAACTGATGGCGCCCGATGACTGTCGCCCCGGCGAACCGCGGATCGCCGGCGAGGCGTTCGGCCGCGTACCAGCCAAGCCCATCGTCCGTGCGCAGCGTGTTGCCGTAGCCGATGACGAGGATGTTGTCGATCACCGCATCAACTCGTCGAGAACCGCGCCATCCGGACCGATGAGCTGGAGGTGGAGGGCCATCTCTCCGAGCGCGTGGGTCGAACACGAGAGGCACGGGTCATAACACCTGATGACCGACTCGACCCGGTTGAGCATCGACTCGGTGAGCTGCGCGCTCTTGACATATCGCTTCGCGACCTGGGCGACGCTCCGGTTCATCGCGAGGTTGTTGTGGCCCGTCGCGATCACGAGATTCGCCCACTGGACGATCCCGTCGTCATCGACCCGGTAGTGGTGGATAAGCGTGCCGCGTGGCGCCTCCGACACGCCGACCCCCTCATTGGCATTGATCTTTGCGAAGGATCGAACGCGTGGCGACAGGATGTCCGGGCCGCGCAGGATCTCCTCGATCCGCTCGGCGGCGTAGAGCGTGTCGATCAGCCGAGCGTAGTGGTAGTGGAACGAGCTGCTGGGCACGCGTCCGAGCCGCCGGCGGAACTCGTCGAGCTCGATATCGGCGCGCGGCGTCCCCATCTGCGTGGCCACGATGACCCGCGCCAGCGGCCCGACTCGGTACACCCCCTCCGGATAGCCAAGGACCTTCCAGTAGACCGACTTCAGGTAGGACCAGGGTTCGACCGCCTCGCCGAGGAATTCCCGGTAGCCGCGCGGATCGATCCGATCGGCCAGGAGATGCCCATCGGCGTCCATGACCCGCAGCAGCCCGTCGTAGTAGTCGACGTTGCCATCTGCATCGACCAGGCCCATGTACGCGGAGCGGAAATCGCCGAACGACGCCGCCTCCTCCTCCCAGCGCACCAGTTCCGACTTGTACCAGGCGAGCGCCCGCTCGATCGCGGCGATCGCCTCCGGGATCGTCGACAGGATCCGGTCGCGGGTCTCCTCGGCGAGCGGCCCGTCGACGCCTCCCGGCACGACCCAGGCCGGATGGATGCGCTTGCCGCCGAGCCACTCGATGATCTGCTGACCGAACTTGCGGACGCCGACCCCGTCACGGGCAAGCTGCGGGTTCGCCTTGGCGACGCCGATGATGTTCCGCGTCGCGGGTTCGGCGTCGAAGCCGAACAGCAGGTCCGGCGACGAGAGATGGAAGAAGCTCAAGGCGTTGGATTGGACGATCTGGGCAAGATTCATCACGCGCCTGAGGTCCGCCCCGGTGGGCGGCGGCTCGACCGAGAGGATCTCGTCGCAGGCCCTCGACGAGGCGATCAGGTGGCTGACCGGACAGATACCGCAGATCCTGGCCATGATCGACGGCATCTCGTGGATCGGGCGACCCTGGACGATCCGTTCGAAGCCCCGGAACTGGGTGACATGGAACTGGGCGTCCGTCACCTCGCCGGCATCGTCGAGATGGATCGTGATCTTGCTGTGCCCCTCGATCCGTGTGATCGGGTCGATGACGATCTGGTTGGTCATGGCATCCTCACCGACCGAATCGCGCGCCGGCAGTTTCCGGCATCCGGCCCTCGATCAGGTCGATCAGAGCGCCGTAGATGAGATCCGCCGACGGCGGGCAGCCCGGCAGGTAGACGTCGACGGCGACGACCCGGTGGACTGGCCGGGCCATCGGCAGCAGGGCCGGCACGACGTCGAGCGGGACGCGTGGATTCAACGTCACGTTCTCGAGGTACGCTCGTTCGAGGAGCGGCCGGACGCCGATCGGGTTGCGCATCGCCGGCACGTTGGCGGTCACCGCGCAATCACCGAACGAGACGAGCGTCTTCGTTCGCTCGCGAACGAGCTTGATCTTGTGGAGATCGTCCTCCGACGAAACGGCCCCTTCGACGAGGCAGACGTCGACGTTCTCGGGGTAGACCTTGATGTCGATGAGCGGGCTGTAGACGATGTCCGCCAACTCGGCGATCTCGAGCAGGCGCTCGTCCATGTCGAGGAATGACATGTGACAACCGGAGCAACCGTCCAACCAGACCGTGGCGATCCGCGGTTTCGTCATCGCGGACCGGCCTCGCCACCGAGCACCTGGAGGTAGGGCAGGAACGGCCGGCGCTCCTTGCTGCCCTCGGCGATCGACCGGCCCTTCTCGAACAGCGCGCCGGTCGGGCAGACCTGGACGCATTTGCCGCAGCTCGTGCAGGTCGTCGATTCGCCCCACGGCTCGCCCATGTCGGTTACCACGCGCTCGTTGATCCCGGAACCCATGACGCTCCAGGTCTTGGCACCCTCGATCTCGTCGCAGACCCGGACGCAGCGCACGCACATGATGCAGCGGTTGTGATCGATGGCGAACAGCGGGTGGGTGGCGTCGAT
Organism: Aeromicrobium sp.; assembly: GCA_040514145.1. Taxonomy (GTDB): domain Bacteria; phylum Actinomycetota; class Actinomycetes; order Propionibacteriales; family Nocardioidaceae; genus Aeromicrobium. The sequence continues at coordinate 2,661 of JBEVDF010000081.1, read as the reverse complement.
CCCCACCGACGGGTTGATGACCGGGAGCTCGAAATGGTCGACCCGGAGGTCCTCGGCGAGGTTCTGGAGCTCGCAGTGGTTGTTCGCGACGCAGATCGCGCAGATGTGGTTGCGCTCCACGAACAGCATCTCGGTGATCGTTCGCCGGTATTCGACGAGCTGGTCCGAGGTCGTTGTGACCTCCATCCCCTCCGCAACCGCGGTCGTGCAGGCCGGGGCGAGCTTCTTCGACCCCGCGATCTCCACCACGCACAGGCGGCACGAGCCCGTATCGGACAGGCCGTCGAGGTGACACATGGTCGGGATGCGGATGCCATTCTCGGTGGCGACCGACAGGATGGATTGACCGTCGGTGCCGGCAACGTCGGTGCCGTCGATGCGGAGCGTATGGACGGTCATCCGACCGCCGCCTCGGCTTCGATCGCGCAGACGCCGGCCGGGCAGACGCGATCGGTGATGTGCGCGACGTACTCGTCGCGGAAATAGCGAAGCGTGCTGAAGATCGGGTTCGGCGCCCCTTGGCCCAGACCGCACAGACTCGTCCGCTGGACCATGTCGGCCAGCTTCTCCATCCGTTCCAGGTCGCCGAGATCGGCCCGGCCGGAGGCGATCGAGTCCAGGATCATCCAGAGCTGGGTCGTGCCGACCCTGCACGGAACGCACTTGCCGCACGACTCTTCGCGCATGAAGTCCATGAAGAAGCGGGTGACGTTGACCATGCATGCCGTGTCGTCCATGACGATCATGCCGCCCGAGCCCATGAACGATCCGATCTCAAGAAGGGACTCGTAGTCCACCGGCATGTCGAGGAACTGGGCGGGGATGCAGCCGCCGGCCGGTCCGCCGGTCTGAACTGCCTTGAACGTCCCGCCCGCAACAATTCCGCCGCCGATGTCGAAGACGATCTCACGCAGCGTCGTGCCCATCGGCACTTCCACGATGCCGGTATTGACGACCCGGCCGGCCAACGCGAACACCTTCGTGCCCTTGCTCGTCTCGGTCCCGATGGAGGCGAACCAATCGCCGCCGCGGCGAATGATCGGTGCGATGTTCGCAAAGGTTTCCACGTTATTGATGAGTGTCGGCCGATCCCAGAGCCCGGCAACGGCCGGGTACGGGGGTCGCGGGATTGGTGTGCCTCGCCCTCCTTCGATCGAGGCGATCAGCGCGGTCTCCTCGCCACAGACGTACGCGCCCGCGCCGAGGCGGACGTCGACCTCGAAGGCGAATTTGGTGTCCATGATCGAGGCACCCAGGTAGCCCGCGCGGGTGGCGTCGCTGATGGCCTTCCGAACGCGGTTGACGACGAGCGGGTATTCGCCCCGGCAGTAGACGTACCCGACGCTGGCTCCGATGGCGAAGGCCGCGATCGCCATTCCCTCGAGTACCCGATGTGGATCGCTTTCGAGGATGTCGCGATCCATGAACGCGCCAGGATCGCCCTCATCCGCATTGCAGATGACGTACTTCGGCGTGCCGTCGGCCTTCGCGACCGTGTTCCACTTCAGGCCGGTCGGGTAGCCGGCCCCGCCGCGCCCGCGCAATCCGCTCCGGGTGATGTCGTCGCGGACCTCCGCGGGCGACCGCTCGGCCAGGATCGTCCTGAGTCCCTCGTATCCACCACGCTCGACGTAGTCCTCGAGGCGTTCCGGATCGATCTGCCCGAAGTTCTCCGTTGCGACCCGGACCTGGCGCGCGAAGAACGGCTCCTCGACCTCGCGGTCCGCCCGAGGTGAGACGGTCGCCAGCGCGTCCACGATGTCAGTAAGCTCGTCGGGCCGGACCTGCCGGAAGAGGCGGCCGGTCTCCGGGATCCGGACGAGCGGGCCGGCCGCACACAGTCCGATGCAACCGACTCGTTGTATCGCGACATCGGTCAGGCCGGCCCCGGCAACGCCCTCGCCGAGTCCGACGAGGATGTCGTGGGACCGGGCCGACAAGCAGCTCACGGCCTCGCAGACATAGGCCGAGGCCCGCGCCGGGCCTCCGAGCCCGGGGCTTTGTTGAGCGACGGTTCTGCTCATAGTCGCTCCAACTGTGCGGCGAGCTCCGCCGGGGCTACGTGTCCCTGCACTTCGCCGTCGACGATCGCGGCTGGCGCGAGGCTGCACGAGCCGAAGCATCGCCCGGTGAGGAGGGACAGCTTGCCGTCGACCGTCGTCTCACGAGGGCCTACACCGAAGCGCGTTCGAAGCTCGTCAAGGATCTCCATCGCTCCATCGATGTAGCAGGCCGTGCCGGTACAGACGACGCACGAATGCTTGCCCCCCGGTTTGAGTCTGAAATAGTGGTAGAACGTCGCGACGCCGAACACCTTCGAGGGTGGCACCCCGAGGGTCTCGCCGACGTAGACGAGCGCCTTCTCGTCGATGTACCCGAACGCTTCCTGCGCCGAGTGGAGCGCCTCGATGAGCGCGTCGGGGCGATTGCCGAGGCGGCGCATCCTGGTCTCGACGATGCGCCACCGCTCGTCGTCGCTGGGGAGGGTTGGCTTGACCTGGGCGACTGGCACGGCCCTTCTCCGGGGCTGATCGCGATGCGCTGCGGCATCATCTCATGGGAGGCATGGACTGCCTGGCGTGGGACGCTAGCATGGGCGCACACGTCGTGTCACGGGCCGCATGGCACGGTGAAAACGCTCCCCTTGGCGGTCGAAATCGC
>JBEVDF010000051.1:0-3776 GCA_040514145.1 Aeromicrobium sp. | reverse complement strand
GAGCCGGTAGCCGTGCGCGAGCTCCTCGAGTCCGCGGCGGACGAGTTCCAGTACGGCGAGCGCGACGTCGAGGTCGTCGTGACCGTCGATCCCGCCGACCTCGCGGTCCAGGCCGACGCGGCCCGGCTGCGGCAACTGGTGGCGAACCTCCTCGACAACGCCACGCGCCACTCGCCCGTGGGCGGCACCGTGTCGATCCGCGCGACCACCGTCGGTGACGGGTGGCTGCTCGAGGTGGCCGACGAGGGTCCCGGCGTGGCCCCGGACTCGCGCGACCGGGCGTTCGAGCGCTTCGGCACCCTCGCCGAGACCGAGGGCGGCGGCGGAACCGGGTTGGGCCTGGCGATCGCTCGCTGGGTGACCGATCTGCACGGCGGGACGATCCGCTTCGTCGACCCCGAGCCCGGCCGTTCCGGCGCGCGCGTCCACGCCACGCTGCCGACCACCCCCGACCGCGCCCCCGTGGCCGCACCGAAGGAGATTCCCGTGCCCGAGACGTCCGCCCCCGCGCCCCTGCCGCGGTCGCCGCAGGTCACCCCGCCTCCCCTGCCCTCGATGACGGACTCGCTGTTCGGCGGCTTCTGGCCCGACCCCGGCGTGCCCGGCCGGCCCCGCCTCCTGGCGTGGGCCGTGGGCGTGGGCGTGCTGGCCGGCATCGCCCTGCCGTTCCACGACCTCGGCCTGGGCACGTTCCTCGTGCTGATGGCGGCGGGCCTGCTGCTGTTCGCGGCCAGCCCCGAGCGGCGGCGACCCTTCACGATCGCCTGCGCGCTGCTGTGCACCGCGCTGGCCTCCACCGCGCTGGTCCGTGACGCCGAGTGGATCGTGATCCTGTGCCTCATGGCCGGCGGCGCGATCGCCACGATGGCGCTCACCGACGCGCGCACCGTGCCGTCGTTCGTGGTCTCGGCGATCTCGTGGCCGGTCGCCGGCCTGCGCGGCATCCCGTGGCTCGGCCGGACGATGCGGATGCTGACCGGCACCGGGCACGGGATCGCCGTGGTGCGCACCGTGCTGTGGTCGGTGCTCGGGCTGACGATCTTCGCCTTCTTGTTCATGTCGGCCGACGCCTTGTTCGCCGAGTGGTTCAGCGGCCTGGTACCCGACTTCGGCTCGGCGGACCTCTCCGTGCGGATCTTCGTCGCCATCGCGATCGGGGGCATCGCGCTGGCCGGCACGTACCTGGCCCTCAACCCGCCGCAGGTGGACGCGGTGCGCTGGGACAGCCGCCCGGTCGCGAAGCGGTTCGAGTGGCTCGTTCCCGTGCTGGTCGTCGACGCGGTGTTCGTCGCCTTCCTCGTGGCCCAGGCCGCGGCGATCTTCGGCGGCCGCGACTACTTCGAGCGCACCACCGGGCTGACCTACGCGGAGTACGTGCACCAGGGCTTCGGCCAGCTGACCGTCGCCACGGCGCTGACGCTGTTCGTGGTGTGGGCCGCGTCGCGCAAGGCCTCGCGGGAGACCGTGGCCGACCGGACCTGGCTGCGGGTGGCGCTGGGCCTGCTGTGCGTCATGACGTTGCTGGTGGTGGCCTCCGCGTTGAACCGGATGGCGCTCTACCAGGAGGCCTACGGCTTCACGCAGCTGCGACTGCTGGTGGACGTCTTCGAGGGCTGGCTCGGCCTCGTGGTGCTGGCCACACTCGCCGCGGGCTGGAAGCTCCGTGGGACGTGGCTGCCGCGATTCGGCCTGATCAGCGGTGCGGTGCTGCTGCTGGGCATCGCCGCGATCAACCCCGACGCCTGGATCGCCGATCACAACCTCGACCGCTACGAGACGACCGGCAAGGTCGACTGGTACTTCCTGGCCCAGCTGTCCGACGACGCCGTCCCGACGCTGGAGTCGCGACTCGGGGACGAGCAGGAGTGCGTGCTGTCGACCGACCGACGCGATCCGGCCTCCTGGCTGGAGTGGAACCTGGGTCGCAGCCGCGCCGAGTCACTGGGCCTGGAGACGGGCGCCACGGCCTACTGCCCCGGCCAGACCGACGACTGAGGGGCGCGGATCCCTCCCGATTGGCTCGCCGCGGGAGAGGCCACGTAGACTCCTGCGCGGAGGATTCGCATAGTGGCCTAGTGCGCTCGCTTGGAAAGCGGGTTGAGTGAAAGCTCTCAGGGGTTCGAATCCCCTATCCTCCGCCAAGGGCCAAGCGCCCCTGACCTGCGAAGACGTCTTTCGGGTCGGGGCGCTTTCCTGCTTCATGTGCTGAAACATGTGCCAAGACACACAAAAACGCGCTTCGACGGGTGCGACGCTCCCCACCCTCGAGCCGATCGAGCGCGTAGACCTCAGCGGTCGTGCTCGACGTAGTTGTACGTCGTGAGGTCGAGCAGAGCCGGGCTGAGGTTGTTCACGAAGCACTGGTCCATCGACACGCTCGTGTTGCCCGTGAGGTCCACGGAGTCGGCATAGATGGTGCCGATGAACTTCGACGTGCCGTTCACCTTCAGCACCTGGCCGTTGGGCGTCGTGGAGGTGAGGAACAGCGACGCCACCAGTTTCTGGTTCGAGTTGAGCTTCGCGTTGCCGCCTTCGATCACGATGATGAGCGACTTGTCCGGGCAGACCGCCGGAAGGGGTTCGCGACCGAAGTTGTTCACGTCGTTCAGGTCGACCACACCGCCGGGGTCGGTCTTGGCCAGGTCGAAGAACAGCACTGCGTGGTTCTCGTCGGGGCTCCAGCCACCTCCGGGCGCTGTGGCGCTGGTGTGGTAATTCCCCTGCGACTGCGCGATCGTGCGGAGCCGGTCGAGCTGCGCTTGTGACAGCGCAGGCGTACGGACGCCGAACAGGGCGAGCAGCGATGCGTCATCGGTGATCAGGGAACCGTCGACGTCGACGGACGAGTCGGCGTTCAGGTCCCGCGGTCCGTAGAAGTCGGGGTAGGTGGACTTCACCGCGCCGCAGGCGCCGGAGCCCAGTGCCCCGCCACCGAAGCGGTCCTGGTCATGGATGTACGCGGGGTTGCAGTACCGCTGGGTCCCGCTGAGGGAGGGGTCGTGGATCGGCTTCTTGGTGGTCGGACAGTACTGCCCGCTCCCGTTGGAGTCGGTGATGATCTGGGACGAGTGCACGGCCGCGGGGATGCCGTAGGCGGGATCGATGCCCTCCATCCGGATCTTCGACCGGTTGTACACGCATCCGGTCGAGATGATGCTGACCCGCTGGACGGACGCGCTGCCGCCGCCGCTGACGGTGCGTCCGAACACGCCCTTCGGCACCGCGATGGTACTGACGGCGACGTCGACGGAGATGTCGCGTCTGGCCTCTGCGGCCGCACTGCCGAGTGAGTGGATCCGGTAGACCCCCTCGGTCGTCGGCGTGTGCGGGACGACCGGCTCGATCCACACCTCGTAACCTGCGCCGTTCGGACCGGGAAGCGACACGTCCTCGGGCGTCTCCTCGTTCCCCCACGGGTTCGTTGCACACGTCGGTGAGCAGCTGAGTGAGCGGACCCCGGAGCTGCGGAGGTAGGACAACGCCTGCGTCACTCCCGCCTCGGCGGCGTTGAGTGCCACACCAGCCCGCTCGGCCCGCACCGAGGACTGCAGGTTGTTGATCGTCACCACGGCGACCGTGGTGCTCAGCGCCGTCAGGAGCGCCAGGACCATCAGTGTGATGATCAGGGCTGAACCCTCGTCCCGGGTCGGTCGAGAGGCCACGCTCGCCGGGGTCGCCTGATCAGGGGTTGGGATCGGCATTGCGCATGTCCACCTTCGTGACGTAGGTCTGCGTGAACGGCTCGCCGTCGGACTCGGCGCTGTGCTCGATGGTGA
>JBEVDF010000014.1:0-9008 GCA_040514145.1 Aeromicrobium sp. | reverse complement strand
TTCCACGTCGACCAGGGCAAGCCGCTGACGCTCGGCGAGGGCGTCTCGGTGGGCCACGGCGCGATCATCCACGGCGCCACCGTCGGCGACCACGTGCTGGTGGGCATGGGTGCCACGATCCTCAACGGCGCCGAGATCGGCGACGAGTGCCTCATCGCCGCGAACGCCCTCGTGCCCCAGGGCGCCGTGATCCCGCCGCGCTCGCTCGTGGCCGGCGTCCCCGGCAAGGTGCGCCGCGAGCTCACCGACGACGAGGTCGCCAGCTTGCACCTCAACGCCGCCATCTACGAGGAGCACCGCGAGCTGCACCGCGGCGGCACCGTCATCGACTGAACGAGGTTTCCTGTCACTTCGCGTGGTTCGCAAACCTCGTGAAGTGACAGTTTCCCCGGTTAACCGGGGAAACCGACACCGTCAGGAGAGCCGCTCGACCACGTGGTCGACGCACCCCGTGAGGGCGGTGATGTCGTCGGGGTCGATGGCGGGGAACATCGCGATGCGCAGCTGGTTGCGGCCCAGGCCGCGGTAGCCGGCCACGTCGACGATGCCGTTCTCGCGCAGGGCGGCCACGACGTCGGCCGCGGCCACGCCCTCGAGGTCGATCGTGCCCACGACGAGCGACCGGTCGGTCGGGTCGGGGACGAACGGGGTCGCGTAGGAGCTCGCCTCGGCCCACGCGTAGAGCCGCTGCGACGAGTCGGTCGTGCGCGAGACCGCCCAGTCCAGGCCGCCGTTCCCGTTCAGCCACTGCACCTGCTGGTCCATGAGGAACAGCGTGGCCACGGCCGGGGTGTTGTAGGTCTGGTCCTTGAGCGAGTTGTCGATCGCCGTCGGCAGGTCGACGAAGCCGGGGATGTGGCGCCCCGACGCCTTGATCCGGCGCGCGCGCTCCATCGCGGCGGGGGACATGAGCGCGATCCACAGCCCGCCGTCGGAGGCGAAGCCCTTCTGGGGCGCGAAGTAGTAGACGTCGCTCTGCGCCACGTCGACCGGGAGTCCCGCGGCACCCGACGTCGCGTCGATCAGCACGAGCGCGCCGTCATCGATGCCACTCGGCCGGCGCACCGAGGTCATGACGCCCGTCGAGGTCTCGTTGTGGGCCCACGCGTAGGTGTCGACGCCGGCGGTGGCGTGCGGCTCGGGGTGGGTGGAGAAGTCCGACTCGAGGATCTCGGGGTCCTCGAGGAACGGCGCGGCGGCGACCGCCCGGGCGAACTTGGCGGTGAACTCGCCGTGCACGAGGTGCTGGCTGCGACGCTCCACGAGCCCGAACATCGCGGCGTCGAAGAATGCGTGCGAGCCACCGACCCCGAGCACCACCTCGTACCCGTCGGGCAGGGAGAACAGGTCGGCCAGGCCGGAGCGGATGCTGCCCACGAGCGACTTCACGGGCGCGGCGCGGTGCGACGTGCCCAGCAGCGCGTCCCCGCTGGCGGCCAGGGCCGCGAGGGCCTCGGGTCGCACCTTCGAGGGACCGGAGCCGAAGCGTCCGTCGCGGGGCAGGAGTTCGTCGGGGATCTGCACGGCGCCATTGTCGCAGGAGCCGACGGATCGATGCGTTGAACGGTCGCCGGAAGCAGGCGACTACCATGCGACGCATGGCAGCAGACCAGCCCGTGGTGCCCCTGGCCGAGGGCACCGAGCACGACCTGTCCCAGTGGGAGAAGGCCACGGCGGCCGTCCTGCGCAAGACGCGTCGGCTCGCCGAGGACGCCCCCGACACCGACGTGTGGGAGGTGCTGACGACCACCACCCTCGACGGGCTCAGCATCACCCCGTTGGGCACGCGCGACCTCGTCGCCGACATCCCCGAGATCGGCCTCCCGGGCGAGGCGCCGTACACGCGCGGTTCCGGCACCGCCGATCCCGAGCTCGAGGGCTGGGACGTGCGCGGCTGGTTCACCGACCCCGCCACGAGCGCCGCCGACCTCACCACCGAGCTGGAGAACGGCGGCAACTCGCTGTGGCTCACGGTGGGGGAGCGCGGCATCGCCGCCGATCGCCTCGCCGAGCTGCTCGAGCCGGTCTTCCTCGACCTGGCGCCCGTCGTGCTCGACGCCCCCGAGGATCCGGTCGCCGCGGCCGAGGCGTTCCTCGCCGTGTGCCGCGACAAGGGCGTCCAGCCGCACCCGCTGACGAACCTCGGTGGTGGCGGCCACGATCTCGACGTCCTCGTCCGCGTGGCCACGCTCGCGAAGGAGGCGGGCGTCCGCGGCGTCGTCGTCGACGCCAGTGCGCTGCACGACCAGGGCGCGTCCGAGGTCCAGGAGCTCGCCTGGTCGATGATGGTCGCGGTCACCTACCTGCGTGCCCTCGAGGCCGCCGGGTTCACCACCGACGAGGCCGCCGCCCAGCTGGAGTTCCGCTACGCGGCCACCGACGAGCAGTTCCCCACCATCGCCAAGCTCCGCGCCGCGCGCACCCTGTGGAACCGCGTCGGCGAGATGAGCGGCGTCGGCGAGGCGGCCCGCGCGCAGCGCCAGCACGCGGTCACCTCGCGCCCGATGATGGCGCGCTACGACTCCTACACGAACATGCTGCGCACCACCGTCGCCGGCTTCGCCGCGGGCGTGGGTGGCGCGGACGCGGTCACGGTGCTGCCGTTCGACGAGCCGCTCGGCCTGCCGACGCCGTTCAGCCGCCGCATCGCGCGCAACACCTCGAGCCTGCTCATCCACGAGTCGCACGTCGCGAAGGTGGCCGATCCGGCCGGTGGCGCGTACGCCGTGGAGAAGTTCACCGACGACCTCGCGATGGCCGCCTGGGAGCTCTTCGCCGAGCTCGACGGCCTCGACGAGCTCGAGGGTGTCGCCGACCTGGACGCCGCCGCCGATCGCCTCGTGCCGCTGGTGGAGGCCGTGCGCGACGACCGCGCCGTGCAGATCGCGCGCCGTCAGCGCCCGATCACGGGCATCAGCGAGTTCCCGAACGCCGCCGAGACGCTGCCCGAGCGCAGGCCCTACCCGGTCGCGCCCGAGGTCTTCCGATACGCCGGCGAGTTCGAGCAGATGCGCGACGAGCCCGTGGCGCAGCCGGTCTTCCTGGCCACGATGGGCCCGATCTCGGCGCACACCGCGCGCGCCACGTTCGCCATCAACCTGCTGGCCGCCGGCGGCATCGGCGTCGGCGCGGCCGGTGCCACGGCCGGTGTCGACGAGGCCGTCGACAAGTACCTCGAGGCCGGAGCGCCCCCGGTGGTCTGCCTCGCGGGCACCGACGCCGTCTACGGCGCATGGGGTGCCGACCTGGTCACCGCGCTGCGCGAGAACGGCGCCTCGTACGTCGTCGTCGCGGGCAAGACCGACCTCGGCCAGGACGCGTCGGCCGCCATGGGCCTCGACGCGCTGGCCTTCCTGCGACAGATGCGTGAGGTGCTGCGATGAGTACGCCCAAGTCCTTCGCCGGCGAGCCCTGGCAGAGCCCTGAGGGGATCCCCGTCAAGCGGCTCTACACGCCCGCCGACCTCGAGGGTCTCGACGCCCTGGACACCTACCCGGGCTTGACCCCGTTCCTGCGCGGTCCGTACCCGGCGATGTACACGACCCAGCCGTGGACGATCCGCCAGTACGCGGGCTTCTCCACCGCCGAGGAGTCCAACGCGTTCTACCGTCGCAACCTCGCGGCCGGCCAGAAGGGCCTGTCGGTCGCGTTCGACCTGGCGACCCACCGCGGCTACGACTCCGACAACCCGCGCGTGGTGGGCGACGTCGGCATGGCCGGCGTGGCGATCGACTCGATCTACGACACGCGCACGCTGTTCGACGGCATCCCGCTCGACCAGATGAGCGTCTCGATGACCATGAACGGCGCCGTGCTGCCCGTGCTGGCGCTCTACATCGTGGCGGCCGAGGAGCAGGGCGTGAAGCCCGAGCAGCTGGCCGGGACCATCCAGAACGACATCCTCAAGGAGTTCATGGTCCGGAACACGTACATCTACCCGCCGGCACCGTCGATGCGGATCATCTCCGACATCTTCGCGTACACGGCGGCGCGGATGCCGCGGTTCAACTCGATCTCGATCTCCGGCTATCACATCCAGGAGGCCGGGGCGACGAACGACCTCGAGCTGGCCTACACGCTGGCCGACGGCGTGGAGTACATCCGCTCGGGCCTGGACGTGGGCCTGGACATCGACGCCTTCGCGCCGCGCCTGAGCTTCTTCTGGGCGATCGGCATGAACTTCTTCATGGAGGTCGCGAAGCTGCGTGCCGCCCGCGCCCTGTGGGCCCGGCTGGTCAGCGACTTCGACCCGAAGAACCCCAAGTCGCTGAGCCTGCGCACGCACTCGCAGACCTCGGGCTGGAGCCTGACCGCGCAGGACGTCTACAACAACGTCCAGCGCACCGCGATCGAGGCGATGGCGGCCACGCAGGGCCACACCCAGAGCCTGCACACCAACGCCCTCGACGAGGCCATCGCGCTGCCCACCGACTTCAGCGCGCGCATCGCCCGCAACACCCAGCTGCTGCTGCAGCAGGAGTCGGGCACCACGCAGACGATCGACCCGTGGGCGGGCTCGTACTACGTCGAGAAGCTGACCCACGACCTCGCGAACCGCGCCTGGGCGCACATCCAGGAGGTCGAGGCGGCCGGCGGCATGGCCAAGGCGATCGACGAGGGCATCCCCAAGATGCGCATCGAGGAGGCCGCGGCCCGCACGCAGGCGCGCATCGACTCGGGCCAGCAGGTCGTCGTCGGCGTGAACACCTACCGGGTGCCCGACGAGGAGCCCTTCGAGGTGCACAAGGTCGACAACAAGGCCGTGCTCGCCTCGCAGATCGCCAAGCTCGAGCGCCTGCGCGCCGAGCGCAACGACGACGACGTGCAGTCGGCCCTCGACGCCCTCACGAACTCGGCCGAGCGCGGCGCGCGCCGCGACGGCTCGCTCGACGGCAACCTGCTCGACCTGGCGGTCAACGCCGCTCGCGCGAAGGCCACCGTGGGCGAGATCAGCGACGCACTGGAGAAGGTCTACGGGCGCCACCAAGCCGTGATCCGTACGATCTCGGGTGTGTACCGCAGCGAGGCCGGCCAGGCGGGCAACATCGCCCGGGTCATCGAGGCCACCGACGAGTTCGAGCGCACCGAGGGTCGCCGCCCGCGCATCCTCGTGGCCAAGATGGGCCAGGACGGCCACGACCGCGGCCAGAAGGTCATCGTCACGGCGTTCGCCGACATGGGCTTCGACGTCGACGTGGGCCCGCTGTTCTCGACGCCGGAGGAGGTCGCCCTGCAGGCGGTCGACGCCGACGTCCACGTCGTGGGGGTCTCGTCCCTCGCGGCGGGTCACCTCACCTTGCTGCCCGCGCTGAAGGCGGCGCTGGAGGAGCAGGGCCGTCCCGACATCATGGTCGTGATCGGTGGCGTGATCCCGCCCGACGACGTGCCCACGCTCAAGGAGATGGGTGCGGCCGAGGTCTTCCTGCCCGGCACGGTCATCGCCGACTCGGCGCTGAACCTGCTGGAGAAGCTGAGCGCCTCCGACGCGTGACGTGTAACTGCCGGTTGCACTAGCCTGCGGGGGTGCGCGACCGCCTCGACCTCATGGACCAGGGCTCGTTCGTGGGCCTGCGCGCGCTCGGGCACCAGCCGTGCACGTTCCTGACGTGGACCTACGACCGCCCGGTCGACCTCGACGCGGTGGCGCGGTTCAACGAGGGGTTGATGCGCACGCTGCTGGGGCGGCTGGTGCAGCGCTCGCCGTGGCCCGGCGGGCGCCACCGCTGGGTCGCGATCGCATCGGCGCCGCCGCTCGAGATCGAGACTGCGGCGCGCCCGCGTGAGGACATCCAGGACTGGACCGAGGAGCTGGGCGACCGCGGTGTCGATCCCGAGCACGGCCCCGGGTGGCGCGTGGGCGTCCTGCCGCTGACCGACGGTGGCACCGCGGTCACGCTCGTCACCGGCCACACGCTCGGCGACGGACTGTGCAAGCTGCAGGCCGTGGCCGACGCGGTGCAGGGGATCGAGCGCCGGCCCGCGCACCCGCTCCGCGGCACGGTGCGTCGCCGCACGGTCTTCCTGCCCGACCTCGTCGCGTTCGTCCGTGCTCTGCCATCGGTGGTTCGGGCCGTCGTCGCGGGGATCCGCCTGGCGCGCGCCGAGACGAGGGGCGCCACGCGCGGGGAGGGTGGGATGGCGGTCGGTGCTCCGACGCAGGTCGGCGAGCCGTTCCGGGCTCCCGCCGCGTGCGTGCGGGTCGACCAGGCCGCCTGGGACGCCGTCGCGGCCCGGCTCGGTGGCACCTCGAACACGCTCGTCGCCGCGTTCGCCGCGCGGCTGGGCGAGCGGCTCGGCCGCCTCGACGCCGACGGCCGGGTCACGCTGGCCGTCCCGGTCAGCACGCGCGTCGAGGGCGACACCCGCGCGAACGCGCTCGCCTCGGCCTCGATCGTGGTCGACCCGACCGGGCTGGCCGACGACCTCACCGGACTGCGGGCCGCGACGAAGGAGGCGCTCTCCGATCTCGCGCGGCGCAGCCACGACATCGCCGCCGTCCTGCCGCTCGTCCCGCTGACGCCCGCGTTCGCCGTCAGGAAGGCCGAGACGGTGGCGATGGGCTCGGGCGCGCGTCCTGTCGGCTGCTCCAACCACGGCACGATCGATCCCGCGGTGCTGCGCATCGACGGCGCCGAGCCCGACGACTTCTGGGTGCGACTCGGCGAGCCCGGCCAGACGGCGGCCGACCTCGACCGGATCGGCGGTCTGCTCTACGTGCTCAGCGGCCGCGCGCTCGGCCGCGTGTACCTCTCGGTGGCGGCCCGGCCCGTCGGCGGCGGTCTGGATCGCGAGGCGTTGCACGGACTCGTCGAGGCGACGCTGGCCGAGTTCGGCCTCACCCTCGCGGCCGCCACGACCTGAGTGACTACGATGCAGGCGTGACGGACCTGACCGAGTTGACCGAAGGCGTCCGCGAGGGTCGACGGGCCGCGGTCTCGCGGGCCATCACCCTCGTCGAGTCACGCCGGACCGATCACCGCGCCACCGCGCGTGAGCTGCTGGCCGAGCTCGCGGCCGCGCCCGACTCGAAGGTCGGGGGAGCGGTCCGCGTGGGCATCTCCGGCGTCCCGGGCGTGGGCAAGTCCACGTTCATCGAGGCCCTCGGCGTCCACCTCACCGAGCGCGGTCACAAGGTCGGCGTGCTCGCCGTGGATCCCTCCAGCGTGCGCACCCGCGGCTCGGTGCTGGGCGACAAGACCCGCATGGTGCGCCTCTCCACCGACCCGAACGCCTACATTCGTCCGTCGCCCAGCGCGGGCAGCCTCGGCGGTGTCGCCCGGGCCACCAGCCAGGCGCTGACGGTGCTCGAGGCCGCGGGGTACGACGTCGTGCTGGTCGAGACGGTGGGCGTGGGCCAGTCCGAGATCACCGTGGCCGGCATGGTCGACACGTTCCTGTTCCTCACGCTCGCGCGCACGGGCGACCAGCTGCAGGGCATCAAGAAGGGCATCCTCGAGATCGCCGACGTCATCACGGTGAACAAGGCCGACGGCGAGCGGGCCCGCGAGGCCGAGGGCACCGCCCGCGAGCTGGCCGGCGCCCTGCGCCTGGTCTACGCGGGCACGCACGACTGGGTGCCGCCCGTCCTCACCTGCTCGGCGCTGGAGGGGACCGACATCGACACGGTCTGGAGCCGGGTGCTGCGTCACCGCGAGTTCATGGGCCACCGCGGCATCGCCGAGAAGCGCGCGCAGCAGCAGCTCGACTTCACCTGGGCGCTCGTCCGCGACGAGATCGAGCAGCGGCTGGCCACCGACGAGTCGGTCGCCGAGGTCCGCGAACGGGTCCGCGACGAGGTCCTCGCGGGCACCCTGTCCCCGGCCGCGGCGGCCGACGAGATCCTGGGCGCCTTCGACGCCTGACGGCGCCAGATCGCGACGTCGGGGTGCGCGTGGGAGCATGGGTGCGGTGAAGCGCACCGTCACGGCCCACCTCGAACTGCACGCGTTCGACCGAGCCGACCTCGTCCTGTCGATCGCCGTCGCGGCCAACATCGCCACCGCCAGCGAGACGTTGCGGGTGGTCCAGAACGGCACCGCGCTCGAGGCCCGCGAGATCGCGGGACGCCACGAGACCCGCCTGCACCGGATCGACGCGCCCGCCGGGCCGATCACGATCGACTACGAGGCGGTCGTCGACGGTCACGTCCGACCGATCGTCACCGAGGAGCTCGACATCATCGAGTACCGCCGCCCGAGCCGCTACGCGCCGTCCGACTCGCTGTTCGCGATCGCCAAGGCCGAGTTCTCCGGGCTGGCGGGCAAGTCCCTGCTCGACGCGGTGACGTCCTGGGTCGGCACCCACCTGTCCTACGTCCCCGGCAGCAGCCGGCCCACCGACGGCGCCGTGCAGACGATGCTCAAGCGCCAGGGCGTGTGCCGCGACTACGCCCACCTGGTGATCGCCCTGCTGCGTGCGCACGACGTGCCGGCGCGCCTCGTGTCGGTCTACGCGCCGGGCCTGCAGCCGATGGACTTCCACGCGGTCGCCGAGGCCTACGTCGACGGCGAATGGCACGTCGTGGACGCCACCGCGCTCGCCCCGCGCGAGACGATGATCCGGATCGCCACGGGGATGGACGCCTCCGAGACGGCCTTCCTGTCGCAGCACCACGCCGCGGTGAATCTCAACAGCATCAACGTGACGGCGGTCGTCGACGACCTGCCTCGCGACGACGTCACCGAGCTCGTTGCCCTCGGCTGACGTGAAGTGAACTCTCAGTGACACACGCCGGAAAGAACCACCGGCCTAGTTACAAAGGACTAGCAGATGGGTTAGTCTTCCCACAGCGAACGCCGCGTCGCCGCATCACCTCGGGGGGGTGATACGGCGCCGCGGCATCGTCATGTCGGGGCCCCCTGGTGCGCCCCCTCGGGCGTCCGGCCCCGGTGCGGCAGGCCCCACTAGAATCGAGAATCGCGTACGTGGTGGGGCCGTCCCGCCGTGCAGTCGACGGGAACCGAGGAGAGCATGCCTGACGTGGGTCGAGTACGGCGTCGGGTCGTCGC
>JBEVDF010000340.1:0-24069 GCA_040514145.1 Aeromicrobium sp. | reverse complement strand
GACTCGACGACGACAGGGCGCACGGACGCGCCCACTGGTCACTCGGAGTCGGTGCCCTCGGCAGCGGCGTCCTCGGTCGCGGCCGCGGCGGCCGCGGGCGCCGCGGGGGCGGCCGCGGGGGCCGGCGGCGCGCGGCCGGGCGCGGGCCCCCCGTCGCGGCGCCGCAGCCTGCCCCACCTCGCGTGCTGGCGGCGCCGACTCGTCGCCATTTCGGCGTCAGCACGCGCCGACTCGGCTCCGCCTCCCCGACGAACGAGCTCGCGGTCAAGGCCTCGCAGGGCGCCCGTCGGTGAGGACGTTGCCCGACCACACGTTGGTCGGCTTGGCGTCCCAGTCGTCCGCAACACGGGTGCCCGACCTCGGGTTGCCGAATCGGTTCTCGACGACTCGGATGTTCCCGTCATCGCCGCCGTTGAACTTGAGTGAGTAGTAGAACAGGCCGGCTGGGAAGTAGTTGTGCTTCACGATGTTGTCATGGGGCGTGCCGAACTCCTCGTACATCACGAGATTGCCGGAGCAGCCGCCGTCCGGGTCAGGGACACCATTCTGGTCCTCGTCGGAACGGCGGTTCGGCTCGCACCAAATGGTGTTGTGCTTCAGCGTCCCGTTTCGCAGGATGCGCAATCCCGACGCGTGCTGGCCGAACCCGTGCACGTACGACCGCTTGATCGTGCACGCGTTGTGGCATTCCGCACCCGACTCGGTTCCGTGCAGGTACGACCGTTTCACGACGTAGTGCGAGGAGCTGATCGGGCGGAAGTCGCTGTCAGCAGGGGTGTCGATCTCCGAGTCGAGCACGGTCAGGCGGATGGGGTCGTCCCCTTCGGGGTCCGAGATGATCGTGGGGTCGAAGTCGTCCTGCCGGCCGACCTGGATCGAACCGTTGACCAACGAGTCCTCGATCACCACGCCGACCGTCTTGATGTACAGCGGTGCGCAATTGACGATCTTCGCGTTGATGACTGTGCCGGCCTTGGTGATCGTGCATCCGCCCTTGTAGGACGAGAGCCTGGTCCCGTCCGGGACCCCGACGCTGCGAGGTGTCGGCGGCCACGGGCGGGCGCGACGGTGCTGATCAGTCGCGGACGTCGCATCACTCGACGCGGACCTGTCGTGCGGGGAGGAAGCATTGCCGACGTCGGCGAAGGAGGTCATGCCTCCCGCGAGCAGCACGGCCGCTGCGAGTGCCAGTGCTGCGATCCGCCGGGGACGGAGGGGCGTGGTGGTCTTCGTGAGGTACATGTGATCTGTTTCTCGGGGGTAAGGGGTGGGGGCAATCTCAAGGCTGCGGGCGGGCCGTCGACGTGTCAATCTCAGCGCCTCCGGAGTGGGGAAGTGCCGCAGCCGGTCAACGGCGCGAAACCGGGGGGCCGCCTGCGCGGCTCGACCGGTCGGGGATGATGACGCCATGAGTGGTGACACCTGGTTGGTCGTCGGTCTGGGCAACCCCGGTCCGGCGTACGCCGGGCACCGCCACAACGTGGGCTACCTGGTCACCGACGAGCTCGCATCGCGCATGGGGTCGCCGTTCAGGTCCCACAAGTCGGGTCGCGCCGACGTCGTCGAGGGCCGGCTGTCCCTCGGCGGGCCCCGCGTGGTGCTGGCCCGCGGCCGCGGCTACATGAACGAGGCCGGCGGTCCAGCCAAGGCGCTCGCCACGTTCTACAAGGTCGACCCGGCGCACATCATCGCCATCCACGACGAGCTCGACATCACCTTCGGCACCCTCCGTGTCAAGCTCGGCGGCGGCGACAACGGCCACAACGGGCTGAAGTCCATGCGCTCCTCGCTGGGCACCGGCGACTTCTATCGCGTCCGCGCCGGCATCGGCCGCCCGCCCGGCCGCCAGGACGTCGCCGACTTCGTGCTGTCCAACTACTCGACCGTCGAGCGCAAGGAGCTGCCGTTCCAGGTCTCTGACGCCGCCGACGCCGTCGAGTCGCTCATCACTGACGGCCTTGAGAAGACCCAGCATCGCTTCAACTCCTGAGCGTCACGCCCCGCCGCCTCCTCCGACAGGGATCGTGCCGCTCGAGGACGCTCGGCGCTCACCAATATCGGCGAAGAGGCTCCGTCGCGAGGAACAGGTGTCGGGGCTGACGGCACGATGGCGATGCCACACCGGGCGTAGCGCGACGAGCCGCTCGGTGTGGACCAGCTCGCCGAACTTGAGGGGAACCACGTGAGCATGCTCATGTCGACCGGATCCGTCGGGCAGCGATCGCGAGACGCCTTCATCCGCGCTCGGGGTCGGCTCATCTTCGCCGTGCCCGACAACTGGCGCGGTCGAGTCGCCGCCGTCCTACCCCCACGATTGATGCCACCCGAGATGAGACCGGGTTTCTTCGACCACTTCTTCGACGAGGGCGATCCGTTTGGCTTCGACCGCAATCCCGAGGAGCAGCTCAAGTTCGCACGTACGCTCGAGGTGTGCGGTGACGGTCCGCTGGGACGAGTCCTGGAGCTCGGCTGCGCAGTTGGCTCCTTCACCGAGCTCCTTGCGCCGCGAGCCGACGACGTGGTCGCGCTCGACATCTCCCAGTCAGCGGTTGACCAGGTCGTCGAGCGGACGCGGCAGTACTCGAATGTGCGCGCCGTCGCCATGAACATCCCGGACGAGTACCCGGCGGGAACGTTCGACCTTGTCGTCGCCTCCGACGTCCTGTACTACCTGCCCGTGGAGGTGCTGCAGCGGTGCCTGGAGCGGATCGAGGCGAGCATCGCCGAGGGGGGCGCCTTCGTGGCCGTGCACTACGTGCCGCGCATGGGAAGCGTGCTCAACGGGGACGAGGCGCACGACGTCGTCACGGCTCACACCGTCCTCGAGCACGTGTTGTCCGAGCGTGCCGAGTTCGGACCCGGTCGGACCTACCGCGTCGACCGCTACGAGAAGCGCTGACCGCAGGCCACTGCCGAAGGCCTGCACCACACCTCGGGCAGGCTTGTCCGGTCGCAGCTACGGCCCCACTCTCGTGCAGGGAGCGGGGCCGTAGCCGTGTCAGTGAGTGGGCTAGTGAGTGGGCTTGGGACACACCGTCCCGGGGGCGGGCGCCTCGACCCGCTCGAGCCAGTCCTCTCGCCACAGAGGAAGGTGCTCGCGCGCGCAGAACCAGGCGCCCGAGGTGAAGTGGCCCTTGCACACGACGTCCTCGAGCGCGATGCACTCCTGCTTCATCTCCAGCAGCTCTCCGGTCTGCTCGTTGATGAGCCTCTCGACACGACTGCGCACCCGGAACGTCTTCCCGCAGTACTGCACCATCTCGTGGGTGAACAACATGCCTCGGTGGGCGCCGCCGGCGTTGAGGGTTCGTCCGATCTCCTCCTTGGACCGCACCCGAACCCACTCGCCGGGCTGCAGGCCGAGCTTCTCGCCGTCAACCCGGTCCTTGCCGGCGACCTCGAGTGGCAGGTAGGGCCGCAGGCCGGCCTTCCGCGCCAACTTCGTCACCAGCGCGTTGGACCCCACACGGACCATCTCCGGCACGCCGACGTTACCGACGCGGACCTCGCGGACGTACTGACCGATCGCCTTCTCCGGGATGGGTGTGGTGGCGCGCGTGGCCTCGGTCGCCTGACAGCGGAACACCTCGCCCTTCTCAGGGTCCGTGCGGTGGGCGCCCACCTCGAGCAACGGCAGCAGTCGATGGGGCGCGACGGCGTGTGGGTCGGACTCTGCGGCCGTCGCGGCGTCCACGCGCTCGAGCCAGACTTCCTTCCAGAAGATCCGGCACTCGGCCTGGCAGCCACCGTGCCCGGAGCCGTCGCATCGGGTCTCGTTGAGCAGGACCGCGTCGGTCATCCGGCGGCTGCGTGACTCTTCGCCCATGTAGTCGCAGATCTTCTCGAGCCGGCGGTAGACCGTCATCGTCCGACCTGCGTACTGGGTCATCTCGAACATGAACGGGACCTGCTCGTAGGAACCCGTCTCGTCGAGCGTCTCGAGGATCTCGTTCAACGGCCGCATACGCACCCTGTCACCCGGGCGCAGCGATCCGGGCTCCACCAGGTGCCTCTTCTGTTCACTCGTGATCGTCATGGTCACATCGAGCCTGACACCCCGGCGCCAGCGGTCGGAGAGTCGGCCTTTTTGCCCCAGAGAGGGTATGCCGGGCGACCCCGCCGTCGACCAGACTTCCGTCCAAGGGGTGTCGGCATGGACCCACGCCCGGAGTCTGCGGAGGGACGTGGGGAATGAGGTGGCACGCCAAGGCGCTGATCCGTTCTTGTCTCGGGTCGGCCGTCGGGACCTGGCCCCTGTTCGAGGCGCGCAACAAGGTCCTGCACTGGCCGAGCGCCGTCCGTGCCCGGAGCTTGGAGCGCCGCGAGGTGCGTCGGATACGGGGCACTGTCGTGGTGCCGCCGGCGGCCGTGACCACGATCGTCCCCACGTACCGGCGACCTGACTCGCTCGCGCGTGCCGTGCAGAGCGCGCTCGACCAAACAGTGCGCGATCACGTCGTGGTGGTGGTCGATGACGGGGGAGGACTGCCGCCCCTGCCGCAGGACGACCGACTGGTGGCGGTCTCGCTCTCCCGCAACACGGGGCGCGCCGGCGTCGCGCGCAACGTCGGCATCAGCCTGTCCCGTTCGACGTACCTCGCGTTCCTCGACGACGACAACGTGTGGCACCCGCACCACCTCGCCTCTGCGCTGGAGGGTCTCGAGGACCACGACCTGGTCTACACCGCGGTCGAGCGCGTGCATCCGGACGGCACCCGGCTCGACGTTCTGTCGCGGCCGTTCGCTCGGCAATCGTTGCGCGAGTCCTGCTTCGTCGACACGAACTGCATCGTGGTCAGGAGCGAGTCCGGCGTGAGGTTCAGCCGTCTTCCGCGATCCGGCCCGCAACTTCCCGGGGAGGACTGGGAGTTGGTGTGGCGGCTCAGCCGACGGCTGCGGGTGGGACACGTGCCGAAGACGACGGTGACCTATCTCGTCAATCCGGACAGCTACTTCACCCGTTGGGACCGAAGTGCGTTGGGGACGCAAGACTCAGCAAGCGCACGACCGTGAACGCGCCACGCATCACCCTCGCGTCTCGCCGGGCCGTGGAGGAGAAGGTGTGGCAAGCCTCCCAGCTCGAGTTCGAGGACGTGATCTCCGAGGTCGACGACGTGGAGTGGTGCCTGCCCCGCCCGCTCCCTGGCGGGCAGGCTGTGCACCTCGCGCACGGACTGCTCAACCGGGCCGGGCGGCCGCTGGGGCGCGACCGTCGGGCTCGGATGAGACCACCAGCATCAACGCGGCAGGACGTCGCCACCGATCTGTTCTTCGCCGTCTTCGCCGACGTCAACGAGATCGGCATGCTCCCGCACGTGCTGAACGCGGCTCACCGGGCCGCGTCTCGAGTGGCCTGGATCGTCGAACTGTGGACGCCACAGCTGCCGCAGTCGTCGGACTACCTTCAGCAGCTGCGTGGATTCGACCACGTGATCGTGTCGAACCGGGCGGTCGTCGATGCTGTCGAGCGGTTGAGCGGTGTCCCGTGCACCTACCTGCCGCTCGCTGTCGACACCGACCGCTACGCACCTGCGATGCGGGGTGCTCCGACGCGCACCATAGACGTCGCCAGCTGGGGCCGTCGGTTCGCCGGCACGCACGACCCCCTCGTGCGGGCGATGGATCGGCAGGAGCTCTTCTACCACTTCGACACGGTCCGGGGCCCCTGGTCGGTCACCGATCACGCCGAGCACCGACTCGTTCAAGCCAGGTTGCTGCAGCGGACCCGTTACTCGATCGTCTACCGCATCAACGACGAGCCCGGCCGTACGGGCCGCACCGGTGGGGAGGAGTCCCTGACCAACCGGTACTTCGAAGCGCTCTCCTCCGGCACCGTCATGCTCGGCAGCGCACCCGACACCGCTGAATGGGACGACTGCTTCCCGTGGCCGGATGCGATCGTGCCCATACCCGCGCCCGCACCCGAGATCGTCCAGGTCATCAGGGATCTTGACCAGGATCCGGATCGGCTCGAACGAGCACGAGCAGCAGCGGTGACGACGTTCCTGCGCCGGCACGACTGGGCGCACCGGTGGCGCGAGGTCCTCGCCCTGGTCGGCCTGGAGGAACACCCACGGATGTCCGAGCGGCTCGACCGCCTCGAGTCACGGCTCGCGGCATGGGAGCCGGCAGTGTCGTGGTGACGAACGGCCTGCCGGTGCCGCTACCCACTTGTGGGGAGGGTCGCGCCGATGGGCTGCGGCCGCCTGCGGGGAGGTGAAGGGTGGAGCGCGACGCGAGAGGAGTCGTTGGGGGAGTGACCAGCACGCGGCAGACACAGAGCTCGGCCTTCGAGGCCGTCGTCGACACGGACGACGTCGCGAGGGCGTCGCGGCACACCTTCCTGGCGCAGGTCGCCACGCAGGTGTCCCGCCTGGCCGTGAGCGTCGTCCTGGCGAGGTTGCTCACCCCGAGCGAGTTCGGCGTCGTCGCGGTTGCGATGGTGGTCATGGTGGTCGCCTGGCAGCTCACGGACCTCGGGACCTCTGCGACGGTCATCCAGCGCGAGACCATCGACGACGCCCTCGTGAGCTCGCTCTTCTGGTTCAACCTCGCGCTGGGTGCGGGACTCTCGGCCGTGACGGTCGCCTGCGCTGCACCGCTCGCTCGAGTCCTCGGACAACCGGATGCCGCACCGGCGATCCGGCTGCTCGCCCTGGTCTCGGTCGTTGCGGCTCTCGGCAACATGCACCATGCCCTCCTCCGACGCACCATGCAATTCGGACGCCTCGCCTCGATCACGATCGCGAACGCACTGGTCAACAGCCTGCTGGGGATCTCCCTGGCCTTCGCAGGGGCAGGTGTGTGGGCGCTCGTGGTCGGGACGCTCGCAGGAGTGGCGACATCGACGGTCACGGCGTGGTGGTTCGCGAAGTGGCGGCCGCATGCGACTTTCGACATCCAGCGTCTGCTCGGCGTTGCTCGCTTCAGCATCCACTTCTTCTGGTCCAATGCGCTTGCCATCGTGTTCGGACAGCTCGACAAGGTCATCATCAGCCGGATGCTCGGTGCAGCCCCGCTGGGCACGTACTCGGTCGCGCAGCGCACTGTCCTGTCACCGGTACAGACCGTGAGTGGTGCTGTGTCGACCGTGAGCTTCTCGGCGTTCTCGCGTGGCCAGGACGACCCCGAGAAACTTCGATCTGGGGCGAGTCGCGCCGCGGGCGTCGTGGCCCTGGTCGTGCTGCCATCGATGGTGGGGCTCGCTGTCCTGGCCGACCAGGCCGTTGCTGTGGTCTACGGCCCGCAGTGGGAAGCGGCGGTCGTGGTCATGCAAGTGCTCGCGCCGGTGGCAGCGGTCCAGGCGCTCGCGTGCGTGACAGCGTCGGTCATGCTGGCCATGGGCCGCAGCGACTGGTTGTACCGCTGGGCTCTTGCGAACTGCCTGGTGGGTGCCGCTGCGATGGTGATCGGGGCGCAGTGGGGCCTCATGGGCGTGAGCCTCGCGCTTGCGGCAGTCGTCGCGTTGCTCAGCCCGTTCGAGATGCGCATGGCCCTCGGCCTCATCGGCATGCGCCTGTCGACGTACCTCCGCACGCTGCTGCCACACGTCATCATCACCGCCGTCATGGCCGCAGCGGCGTGGACAGCTTCCGAAGGTGTCCGGTGGCTGGGAGGTGGTGCGGCGCAACAGCTGCTCGCTGGCGCCGTCGTGGGAGGCGTCGTCCACCTCGGGCTGATGTGGCGATGCAGGGTTCCGGCGTTGGACGACGCGCGGCGCGTGCTCGGCCGGTGGGCCGTTCGCAAGTGAGCGATCGATTCGGGACCAGTCAGACAAGGGGGACGACGAAAAGTGGGAGTTGTGGAGATGTGTGGAGCACGAGGAAGAGGGGTCATCCGGCCGGTACGTCCTGGGTGGGTTGGGGATCGGTCGCATGGACGCCGTTGACATCCTGAAGATCTGCCTGCGTCGGTGGTACGTCATGCTGCCGATCCTCATCGGGGCGGCGGGCGTCAGCTTCCAGCTGGTGCAGTCGCAGGAGACGACCTTCACGGCGTCGACGTCCTACGGACTGGTCCAGCCGCGTCTGCCTGTCGAAACTGGCACAGGCGAGCGCAACCCCCTCGGCACTGACGACAGTGTGCTCGTCGGGGAGGCGCTCGAAAAGCAGCTCAACTCGCGGGAGACGCAGAAGGAGCTCGGCAGCCCTGACACGAGAGGTTGGGGTCCGGGGGAGGTCGACAACGGGTCGTCCTACTCGGTGAAGATTCCGGAGTACGAGACGACGTACGAGGTGCGCGCATGGGGCAGCGATGAGCAGGAGGTGGCGACGGTCGTCAACCGGGTGATGCAGCAGGCCCCGCGCATCGCTGACGAGCTGCAGACTCGCGCTGGCGCGTCCGCAGCGGTGCGCTACGAGCCCTTCGTCCTCGCGCCGACGCAGGTGGATGCGCTGCCCGCGACGTCCAGCATGAAGCTGGTGATCGCTGTCATGGGGGTCGGTGTGCTGGTGGGTGCGGCGTGGTCGATCGTGGCCGACCGTCTGCTCCGGGCCAGGGCTCTCGGGCCTCGTCGCCCCATCGCCCTTGTCGATGCTGGGGAGCCTCCCCACCCGTCGGAACCCGCTGACCCCACGACCGGGAGTGAGACTGGTGCCGCACGGGGATCTGACGAGGGATCCGAGAGGCCAGACGCCGCCCCGCCCACCAAGCTCCGGGAGCCGGTCGGACAGGACAACGTGGCGAAGGCCATGTTCACTCGATCATCGTCGAAGGACCTGCGGTCGGCGCGCAGGTCTCAGGCCCTCGCACGGCGGTAGTCGTGCCGACAGGCGTCCGACTCTGGCTCGACCGAGTGCTCGTTCCCACGGCTCTCGTGTGCGGCGCGGCAGCGCTGCTGCTCGTCGCGGTCCTCCCCTTCACAGGGACGCTCGGCGGAACGGCCACCGCTGCGCTCCTCGTCCTCGGGCTGCTCGTCGGACTGCTGGCGCTGTCCGCTCGGGATGGGTGCTCGATCCTCACGTGGATGATCGTGCTGCTGCTGCTCGTGCCGCAACCCTATGTGCTCGTCGGACCCCTGAAGTCCGTGGGCAACCCTGCCTCGCTGGTTGGCCTCGGCGCACTGGCGATCTGGGCTGCCTCGCGTGTGCTCAACCTCAGCCAGGCCGTCGAGCTCCATCCGGTGCGATGGGTCCTCCTGCTGTTCACCGTCGCGGCCACAGGCGCCTTCGCCGCCGGGTTGCTCCGTGACCTCACCACGGGTGAGAGATCCAGCATGGACCGAGTGGTCTTCCAGCAACTTGCGCTGCTGGGAGTGGCCCTCATCGCCGTGGACGAGCTCGGTAGTCGTGAACGGATCACCACACTCCTTGAGCGAGTCGTGCTCATCGGGGGACTCGCCGCCACAATCGGGGTGGTCGAGTTCGTGTTCAGCGGGTTCGACTACCGCCGCACCATGCTGCTTCCGGGCCTGACCGCAAACCTCGACCCGTCTTCGGAGACGCGGTCCGGCTTCGACCGGATCGCAGCAGGTGCGTCACACCCCATCGAGTTTTCCGTCGTGGTATCGGCGCTGGTGCCCTTGGCGCTGCACTTCGTCCTGCACGCGGAGAGCCGACGGTGGCGGTTCGTGCTGGCGCTCGTAGCTCTGTTGGTGGCGATCCCGATGAGCGTCTCGCGCTCGGGCTTCCTCACCCTCGCGGTCGGAGTTGCGGTCTACGCCGTCGCCCTGTCCCCCCGCGGCCGGCTCAATGCGTTGGTCCTCGCCCTGATCGGGCTGGGCGTCTTCCGCGCCTTGGTGCCCGGCTTGCTCGGCACCGTTCTGAGCCTGTTCCGCGACGTCGGCACCGATCCCAGCATCGAGGGACGAACCGAGGACTACCAGGCCATACCCGGGCTGATGGAGGGCCACTGGTGGTGGGGTCGCGGGTTGGGCACCTTCGTCCCTGACGTCTACTTCTTCCTCGACAACCAGTTCCTGGCCGCGCTCCTGCAGGGCGGGATCATCGGTCTCGCCGCGTTCGTCGTGCTCCTGGTGGTGGGCATGGGCGTCGCTCGAGGGGTGCGCCATCGGGCCACCGACCCAGCGCTGCGCAGCCTTGGCCAAGCCCTTGCAGCCACGATCGCCGCCTTCGGCGTGTCGAGCTTCGTCTTCGATGCCTTGAGCTTCCGGCAGAGCGGCTTCCTCCTCTTCGTGTGCATCGGTTGCGCAGGCGCACTCTGGAGCCTGGTCCGCTACGAGCCCAAGGAGCACCACCGCGGACCCTCGGACGAGGAGCGGTCCGTCGCCGCCAGCCACTACGCACGGGAGGGGTCCTGGTGACGCTCGCCAGCGTGGTGATTCCCGCTCACAACGAGGCCGCTTCGATAGGCCGTACCCTGCGGGCCCTGCGAGCTGGCCTGGCGGTCGATGACCTCGAGGTCGTCGTGGTGTGCAACGGCTGCACAGACGCAACCGCCGACGAGGCCCGGCGGGCCGACCCGGAGGCCACGGTCGTCGAGATCGCACAGCCCTCGAAGAACGAGGCGGTCCGCGTCGGCAACGCCGCAACCGACGTGTTCCCGCGGGTGCACCTCGACGCCGACATCGAGCTGCCGGGGAGGGCCGTGCTGGCGCTCGTCGCACCGATCGTGGAGGGGCGCGCGCACGCCACCGCGCCGGTGCGCAGAGTCCCGCGAGAGGGGTGTTCCCGCTGGGTGCGCTGGTACTACGACGTGTGGGAGGCACTTCCTCACGTCGAGTCGGGCCTGTTCGGTCGAGGTGTGGTGGTGCTGTCGCGCGAGGGTCAGACCCGCGTGGCGGCGTTGACGCAGATGCTGAACGACGACCTCGGCATGTCTGACGCGTTCGCCGCCGACGAGCGGATGGTCGTGAGCGGCGCCGTCGCCGTCGTACGCCCACCGCGCACGGTCGAGGACCTCGTCAGGCGTCGCATCCGGGTGACCACCGGCAACGTCCAGGCCGCACGTCTCGGCGTACGACGGCCGGCGTCGCGCACGCGATGGGGCACGCTGCTCGGCCTCGCGCTGACTCGCCCCAGCCTGGCGCTGCGCCTCCCCGTCTTCGTGGGTGTCTACCTGGTGGCGAGCGTCGGGGCGCGGCGCGCCGTGCGAGCCGGGGACTTCCAGACATGGCAGCGCGACGAGAGCTCGCGCACCTGATCGAAGGCTCAGCCGCCCACGGGTGCCGCATCGACGCCCAGCCCGACGAGCGTCGCGCCCGGGCTGAGGCGGTCGAGGTCCTCACGGATCTCGTCGAGGTAGACGGGGTTCATCGCCACGACCAGCTCGGCCGGCGTCTGGCCCAGTGACGCGGGGGCCATGATCTGATGGCCGGTGCCGGCGATGTACTTGCCTGCGAGGTGCGGATTGACGTCGACCACCGCGTCGACGCGATCGGCCGCGGGGCCCAGCGCATGAAGGAAAGCCGTGCCCTTCGACCCCGAGCCCCAGAGCACCACCCGACCCCTGCGGGCGTGATCCTCGATGGCCAGTGCCAGCGTGGCGAGCTCATGCTGCGCAGTGGCGCGAAACGCCGCTCCTGCCCGTGACAGCTCGTCGATCCCGGGCTGCGTGAGCCGGGGCGGGCGATGGTCGCCGATGGGCAGCGCCTCCACCAACAAGTATTGGCCGGCATACGCCGGTGTCGCCGACCGCACCACGAAACCAGCGGACTCGAAGAGCTCGATCGCGACAGCGTGGGTCAGGTAGTTGCAGTGCTCGTGGTAGAGGTCCCAGAAGGCTCCTTCGGCCAGGATCCGACCCGCCTCGGGCAGCTCCGCCAGGACGGGGACGTCAGGTCGGCCGTCGAGCCCGCGGCGCAGCGCCCGCAGCAGCGAACCCGGGTCGTCGACGTGCTCGAGCACGTGGCGCATCGCCACGGCATCCACCCCTGTCAGGTCCGTGCCTTCCCCGTAGGTCTCGGCGACGAGGGTGATGCGGTCATCGGGTTGCCCGAAACGACGTGGGTCCACTGTGGGATCCATGGCGACGACGCGGTCTGCACCGGCCGCCGCGAGGAGGCGGCTGAAGTCACCGCGGCCGGCGCCCACTTCCAGGACGGTGCGGCCCGTGAGGTCCCAGCGCGACACCCAACGCTCCGCGAGGCCACGGGCGTAGCGCAGGAACGTCGCGGAGAACGCTTGGGAGTCCTCGTAGCGCGCGCTGTAGGCCATGTCCTGCTCGGCGAAGAGCCGATTGGACATCGCACCGCAGTCCCCGCACAGGACGACCGCGAGCGATCCCTTCGCGATGGCGAGCGCTTCGTCTCGGGTGTCCATCACCAGACAGCTGTGGACTGGGACCGTCGCCACCTCCTGCACCAGCTGGCCACCGGGGCGCCCGCACAGCGGGCAGGGGCGACCGGCGTACCCGTCACCCGCTGGTGCCGACAAGGTCGAGCCTCGCCTTCTGCACGACGAAACCCTCGGCGTAGGGTGCGCGGCACTCCACGCCTCGCAGTCTCATCAACGCGAGGAACGTCTCGTCGTCCCACCAGTCGCGGCCGACCTGGGAGGGGTAGGCCTTCGTGAGCAGCTCGGCCTTGCGGCGCGCCATTTCGGCGCTCAGGGGGACGTAGTGGGTGACGCGCCCGAGGTCGCCGTCCCACTTGGGGATCTCGTAGTGCAGGACGAGCGAGTCCCGCCACGCCGTCGGGACGAGCTCGGCGAGCAGGCGGTGATCCTGGTGGCTGTCGTCGTGACGGGGCGCGAGGACGAGATCGGGCGCCGGATGCTGTCGCGCGGACGCCTCGAGGAAGTCCTTCGTGGCCGACCAGTGCTCAGGCAGCCGGCTGTCCGGAAGGTGGCCGAAGGTGACGCCGGACGCCGGGCGGTTGAAGGCGGTGGCGGCGACCTCTGCCTCGAGGCGGCGCTCCGCAGAGCCGGTGAGCACCAGGTGATGCACCTCGACGTCGGCTCGCTCCTGGAGCGAGAGCAACGTCCCGCCACACCCGATCTCGATGTCGTCAGGGTGCGCTCCGACGGCGACGACCTGCAGGGGTCCGGGTGGCAGGCGCAAGGACCTCACGGCGTCGCCACCAACCGAGGAGACGGGACGGACGTCGCGGTCCGCGCCTCCGGTGCCGGGTGGCGCCAGAGGGCCCACGGGCACTCGCCCGACCAGTAGAGCGCCTCCAGCGACGCGCGTTCCTTGAGAGTGTCCATCGGGCGCCAGAAACCGTCGTAGGGGATGGCCAGGAGCTTGCCGGCGTGCGCCGCGCGCACGCAGCCGTCCGTCACCAGGTCGTCCCCGGCCTCGAGGTAGTCGAAGATCTCCTTGCGGAAGACGAAGAACCCTCCGTTGACGCGCAGGGGAAGGTCCTCTGCGGAGCGGAATCCCGACACCCGGTCGCCGTCGTCGGTCAGCACGACGTGGAACGACCCGGGCGGGCGGATCGCCAGCAGCGACCCCACTGCGTCCGAAGCCGCAAGCTTGGCCACCAGGTCGTTCATCGGCGCGTCTGTCAGCACGTCGCCATAGTGGGCCAGGAACATCTCGTCATCTCCGAGATGGTGGCGCACCCGCCGCAGCCGCTCGCCGATCTCGGTGTTGAGCCCGGTGTCGACGAAAGTGATGCGCCAGTCGCTGATGTCGCTGCCCAGCAGCTCGACGTCACGCCCACCGCCGGAGAGCACGAAGTCGTTGCTCGCGGTCTCCTCGTAGTGAAGGAAGTAGTCCTTCACGAACTGGCCGCCGTAGCCCAGGCACAGGATGAACTCCGTGTGCCCGAAGTGGGCGTAGTAGCGCATGATGTGCCACAGCACCGGACGGTCGCCGACCGTCATCATCGGCTTCGGGCGCGGGTCGTCACCGCTTCGCATCCGCATCCCGAGGCCTCCGCAGAAGAGGACGACCTTCATCCCACCACCTCCAGGGTCGGGAGGGGGAAGACGAGGCGCGCCCCCCAGTCGCGCGTGTACGCCAGCTGGCTGGAGATCTCCTCGCGGAGGTTCCACGGCAGCACGACGATGTAGTCCGGACGCACCTCGTCGAGGTGGGCGGGCTCGTGGATCGGGATGTGCGTCCCGGGCAGGAACTTCCCGTGCTTGAAGGTGTTGCGGTCGACCGTGAAGGAGATCAGGTCCTGGCGGATGCCGGCGTGGTTGAGCAAGGTGTTGCCCTTGCCGGGTGCGCCGTATGCCGCCACGCTCGCCCCTTCGCGGGACCGGTCCACGAGGAACTGCACGAGGTCGTTCCGGGCGGCTGCCACCGCGCGCGCGAACCCGTCGTGGCCCTCCACTGTGTGCAGGCCGGCTGCTTCCTCGTCGGCGAGGATCTTCGCCACCGCGTCGCTGGGCGCGCCGGCTGACGCGGTCGGCCGCGACCAGGTACGCAGTGAGCCGCCGTGGGTGGAGAGCTCCTCGACGTCGACCACCGTCAGCCCGGCCTTCTCCAGCACCGCCTGCGTGGTGAGCAACGAGAGGTAGGAGTAGTGCTCGTGGTAGATCGTGTCGTAGAGGTTGCCCTCGATCAGGCGGAGCAGGTGTGGGATCTCGATGGTCACGGTTCCGTCGTCGCCGGCCAGGATCCGCAGCCCGGTGGCGAAGTCGACGATGTCCGGCACATGGGCGAACACGTTGTTCGCCGCAACGAGGTCGGCAGGGCCGTGCTCCTCCACGAAGGCCTTCGCGGTCATCTCGCCAAGGAAGGCGACGGTGGTGGGGATCCCCTTCTCCCGTGCGGCCTCCGCGACGTTGGCGGCAGGCTCGATGCCGTGGCAACGGGTGCCCCGCGCAGCGACGTGCTGGAGCAGGTAGCCGTCGTTGCTCGCCACCTCGACGACGAAGGAGTCTCCGTCCAGCTGCAACCGGGCCGCCGCGTCCTCGACGTAGCGCCGTGCGTGCTCGACCCACGACTCGCTGAAGGATGAGAAGTAGGCGTAGTGGCTGAAGATGTCCTCGGCCGCGATGTAGGCGGGCAGCTGCACGAGCAGGCAGCGCTCGCAGATGCGGACGTTGAGCGGGTAGAAGGTCTCGCCGCGGTCCAGTTCGTCGGCCGACAGGTAGGTCTCGCACGGCGGTGACATGCCGAGGTCGACGAAGGTCCGGTTGAGGTCGGCGCCGCAGAGGCGGCAGCTGGGAACGCTCATGACGCCACTCCCTCGAGGCTCCCCACGGGGGAGTCGGTCTGCCTCATCCTGAGGCCGGGCGTCATGATCCCCGCCGCTTGGAGCTGCCGGATGCGGGCGAGCCGGACGAAGCGCGGACCCTCGAAGTCCTCGGCGCTGAGCCCGCGCTCCGCCATGTCGGCGGCGAGCTCGGCGATCCCGTCGGGGATGGTCCACGCCGGCACGAACCCCGGGAGGAGCCGGCCGATCTTGGTGAAATCGACGCGGTAGTCACGAGTGTCGGGGCCTGCGCCCTCGGCGAAGGTGACCGGCACGTCCATGGCGTCCGAGACCGCTAGCGCGATGTCGCGGACCTGGACGACGTCTTCGTCGCGCCCGACGTTGAACGCCTGGTCATGCACGACCTCGGCTGGTGCGGCGAGTACGGCCGCGAAGGCGCGTGCGATGTCTTCGGCGTGGACGAGCGGCCGCCACGGCGTTCCGTCGCTCTGCAGCTCGACAGTGCCGCGCGTGAAAGCGGTGCCGGTGAGGTTGTTGACCACGATGTCGGCCCGCAACCGCGTTGAGGAGCCGTAGGCCGTCGCGTTCCGGAGGTAGGTCGGGCTGAAGCCGTCGCGCGCGAGGGCCGAGATGCCCTCCTCGGCGAGGACCTTGCTCTCGCCGTACGGCGTGACGGGCCGGAACGGCGCCTCCTCGTCCACGACCCCGTCGCCGGCCGCCCCGTAGAGCGAGCAGGACGAAGCGAAGAGGAAGCGCTCGACGCCTGCGGCGCGGGCCGCACGGGCGGTGTGCACCGCCCCGCGGGCGTTGACCGAGAAGGTCGCGTCCGGGTTGAGGTGGCCGATCGGGTCGTTGGAGATCGCGGCGAGGTGCACCACGGCGTCGAAGCCGCGGATGTCCGTAGCCGTGGTGTTGCGTACGTCGCCGGTGCGCTGCTCGTAGCCGCGGAACGGCTTGCCGAAGTCGCATCCGTCGTACCAACCCGCGTCGAGCCCCACCACGTCGTGGCCGGCGGCCAGCAGGTGCGGCACCATCACCGAGCCCAGGTAGCCGCGGTCACCCGTCACCAGAACCCTCATGGCGCACCTGCCGTCTTGGTCGCGCCGATCGTCGTCATCGTCATGCTCACCGTCCCCCACGAAGTTGCCAGGATGCCTACTCCCGCGACGACCGCTCGGTCCGCGCGGGTTGCCTCACCCTCGCGTCTTCCCCCAGCGCGGGGCCGGTTCGCGGGCGGACATACCACCGACTGGGTATCGCCCGCTCAGAACAGCCGCTTGACGACTCCGACGACGCTGTTGCGCGCCCGGCGCGCCGGGTCCATCGAGGCGAGCATCCTGGCTCGCAACGTGGCGGGAGTGTCGTCGGCGCGCACGCTGAACCGGGGTTGGACCCACGCCCCTGCGCGGGCGGGGCGTTGGTCGCTGACGTTGACCTCGGCGCACCCTCCCTCCTTCAGCAGGGCGAGCGTGTGGCGGTCGTAGCGCCCGAGGGGTGCCGCGGTGCGGTCGACACGACGGCCGAGCAGGTCCTCGAGCACGTGGCGCGGCGACAGGATCTCGGTGCGGGCCGCGTCGCCGCGCAGGCCGGCCCACGGCCGGTGGGTCAGCCCGTGCGTGCCGACGTCCATGCCAGCAGACGCCAGCTCTTCGACGCCACCAGCCGAGATGCTCCACCGGTCGCCGAGCCGGTCGACGACGGGGAAGAACGTCGCCACCACGCCTCGCTCGGCCAGGGCGGGCAGGACCACCTCGATGTCCGACCGGTTGCCGTCGTCGAACGACAGGGCGACCTGCGGGACGCCGATCGCCCAGTCGAGCAGTGCGCGGAACTGGTCGCGTCCCACCCAGTAGGCCGCCTCCCCAGGCTCCCGCTCGAGCGCCGGGGTACCGACGCCGTGGAAGCAGATCGTGAAGGGAGGACCAGGGGGTCCGTCGCGCCAAGCCGGGACCGTGGTGTGACGCAGGACCGGACTGTTCATTGGGCGAGGTCCTTCCGTGGGGTCGCGTCGACCGCCGCCACGCTAGGCGGAGGGGAGTCGCCCGTCCGGAGACCAGGCGCGGACGTCCCCTGCTTGGGGCATATCGGCGGCGCCGCGCCGGCTGGGACGCCCCGCGTTCCTAGTGTCCCGGCCAGTGGTTGGCTTCGAGGGGGAGTGTGCGATGGCAGGTCGAGAGGTGCGAGCGCGATGGCGGGAACGGCGGACGAGCAACAAGGTGGGCGGACGATGAGCCGGTCCCCGAGGAGCGTGCGCCGATCGGCACGGCACGTGCTCATCATCGTGCAGAACCTGCCCGTCCCGCTCGACCGGCGCGTCTGGCTGGAGTGCCAGGCGCTGCGCGCCAACGGCTACGACGTGAGCGTGATCTGCCCGAAGGGGCCCGGGGATCCGTCGCGGCAGGTGATCGAGGGCGTGCACGTCTACAAGTACCGCCCACCGCCGGCCGCCAAGGGTGCCTTGGGCTATGCGCTCGAGTTCTTGTACTGCTGGCTGCGCACCGCCGTGCTGTCGGTCGCGGTGTGGCGTCGCCAGCCCTTCCACGCACTGCAGGCATGCAACCCACCCGACACCTACTGGTTGCTCGCCAGGCTGTGGAAGCGCCGCGGCGTGCGGTTCGTGTTCGACCACCACGACCTCAACCCCGAGCTGTTCCTCTCCCGCTTCGGGCGGCCGGCGTCCGTCCGCGAGCGCTGGGAGCTGTCGGCGCTGAGCTGGCTCGAGCGGCAGACGTTCCACACCGCCGACCGGGTGATCTCCACCAACGACTCCTATCGTCGCGTCGCCCTGACGCGCGGCGGATGCCGGCCCGGCTCGGTCAAGGTCGTGCGCAGCGGCCCGGACACGACGAGCATGCGTCCGCTGGTGCCGGAGGAGCGGCCCGCCGACGACCAGTTCGTGCTGGCCTACCTGGGCATCATGGGTCCGCAGGACGGGGTCGACACCGTGCTTGACGTGATGGAGGAACTCGTCCGCGGCCGCGGTCGGCGTGACGTACGAGCCGTGCTGATGGGATTCGGCGATTGCTTCGACGACCTGCGCGCCGACTGCGTCACCCGCGGGCTCGACGACGTCGTGACGTTCACGGGCCGGGTGGACCGGGCCCAGATCGCCGAGCACCTCAGCGTTGCCGACGTCGGTCTCTGCCCTGACGCCAAGTCGCCGCTCAACGACGTGTCCACCATGAACAAGACCATGGAGTACATGGCTTACGCGCTTCCCTCGGTCTGCTTCGACCTGACCGAGACGCGGGTCTCGGGTGGGGACACCGTGCTCTACGCCTCTCCCGGAGACGTGTCGGCCTTCGCCGACCACGTCGAGCGACTCCTCGACGACGAGGACCTGCGAGTCACTCTCGGGCTGCGGGCCCGCGAGCGAGTACGCGAGCACCTCGACTGGAGCCGACAGGCCGCGGTCTACGTCTCGGTCTTCCGAGACCTGCTCGGCACTGTGCAACCGCTTCCTCGGCCCCGGACCGTGTCATCGTCGGCACGGGCCGGCGACCCGAGTCGGGACGGGCTGGGCCGGGCGTACGTGGACCTGTCCGACGAAGCGGGCCTGGCCACGTACGTTCGCGACCGGGGGCGGCGCCCCGCGCGAGCCGCCGGTGACCGGATGCCTGCGCCGTTCGATGGCACAGATCCGCGGGTCGCCGGGGTCAGGGTCGTTCAACCGCGGGCGGGGTCCGCGCCGGAGACGGTCGCCAGCACCCCCAAGTGATCAGCGTTCGTCAGTTCGGGAGTCGTGGCGGCGGTCACCATCAACCGCGGGGAGGTGAGCACGTGGTCGATCGCCGCGAAGGTCGGCACTGCCACCCCAAGGCGACGTTCGTGTCCGCCCGCAGGCCACGTGGGTGATAATCCGGCGTTGACCTGAGCCGCAGCGTCGTCGAAGCCGAGGTCCAGCAGGCGGCGCACCGGCGCGTGTGCGAGGGTGGCGTTGAGGTCGCCGGCCAGCACGATGGCACGAGCCGTGTCGTCTCGCAGCGTGGCGAGTGCTGTACGGATCTGCTCATGATCGGCCCGCCAGTCGTCGGGTCGGTACGGCGGTGCCGTGTGGAGCGCCGCGAGCGTCACGATGCCGATACCCGGCGCCTCTAGGTCGACCAGCCTGCTCTCCGATTCCTCGTACAACAGTGTCGTGCGGCGCACCGGGATCCTGCTCAGCACGACGGAACCGTTGTCGCCGACGCCTGCCGCGTGAGGCAGCACCTGCTCCACGCCGGCCGCCAGAAGCTCGGACACGCGCGCATCGTCGACGTCCGTCAGCACCAGGACGTCAACTCCCTCCTCGCGCACCAGGTCGACCAGCGCAGCCGGGTCGCCGTACTCGAAGTTCTGGGCGAGCACGACGAAGGACGAGCTCGACGGTGACCCTGGACGCGCGCCGGCGTAGAGCGGCGCCAGCCACCAGGCGTGGAGGACGAGCAGCCCGGCTGCCGCGAGGAGGGCGGGCGTCCGCCGTCGTCGTCGGAACGCCCACCACGCGGTGGCCAGCACGGCGACGCCGGCCACCGGCACGCCCAGCGGG
The DNA here is from genome assembly GCA_040514145.1 of Aeromicrobium sp. Taxonomy (GTDB): domain Bacteria; phylum Actinomycetota; class Actinomycetes; order Propionibacteriales; family Nocardioidaceae; genus Aeromicrobium. Next base: position 4,534 of record JBEVDF010000340.1, on the reverse strand, counting down.
GTCAGCGACACGAGCTCGATGAGCCGCCGCGAGGTCGGGTCGGTCACACGCAGCAGCGCCAGCACGAGCGCGGCCAGCAGCGAAGCCACGAGCAGCACCGACATGAACGCCGAGGACCAGCGCCTAGCCATCGTCCCCTCCCGTCCCCGGCTGGCAGTGTGCAGCCTAGGCCCATGGTCGCGCCGGGTCTTCGCCCATTTCGGGGGCGAGCCGCGCACGCGGCTGAACCTACGATGAGGCCATGCCGGGGGAACGCGTCGACGAGGTGGTCGTCGTCGTCGTCACCTACAACAGCGCGCCGCTGGTCGCGGACCTCGTGACTTCCCTCCCGCTCGGCCTGGGCGACGTGCCTTGGCGCCTCGTCGTCGTCGACAACGCCTCGAGCGACGACACGATCGCCGCCGTCCGGGCTGCCGCACCCGAGGCCGAGGTGGTGGTCCTGCCGCAGAACCGCGGGTACGCCGCCGGTATCAACGCGGGCGCTGCTGCGGCCGGTCCCGGCCACGACCTGCTGGTGCTGAACCCAGATGTCCGTCTCGCCCCCGGTTGCGTGCAGGCGCTGCGCGCCGCCCTCGACGTGCCCGGCGTCGGTGTGAGCGTGCCGCGGTTGGTCGACGGGCATGGCGTGCTGGTGCCGTCGATGCGCCGGGAGCCGACGCTGGTGCGGGCCGTGGCAGACGCCGTGCTCGGCGCATCGCGAGCGGGCAGCATCGCGACGCTGGGCGAGATGGTCACCGATGCCGCCGCGTACGAGCGCGCCCAGGTCACCGACTGGGCCGAGGGGTCGACCCAGCTCATCAGTGCCGAATGCTGGCGGCGATGCGGCCCCTGGGACGAGAGCTACTTCCTGTACTCGGAGGAGACGGACTTCCACCTCCGCGTCCAGGACCACGGCCTGGCGACGCGCTACGAGCCGAAGGCGATGGCGGTGCACCTCGGGGGTCAGTCGACGACGTCGCCCCGGCTCTGGTCAATGCTCGTCGCGAACCGGGTCAGGCTGTTCGGCCGGCGCAACGGGACTGTGAGGTCAGCGGCCTACTGGACCGCGCTGCTGCTGCGCGAAGCCAGCCGCGCCGTGTTGGGACGGAAGACGTCGCGTCAGGCCGTACGCACCCTCCTCAGCCCCGCCGCGCTCCGGGCCCCGCGCGGTCCCGAGTGGGGCACCTGAGCTGGACGCACGAGGTTCGCCGGTCCCATCCCCCGACTTGGGTATGCGTGCTCGCCGAGACCCTCGGCGACCTCGGCCGGACCTACGATCCGAGCATCGTCAGGGGGGCACCGGGGGACCGGTGAGGGCGCGCCGACGCGCCGGATGCACGAGGGAAGGGGACGCACCGTGGGGGCTCGGCTGCAACCGATCATGACCGCAGACGTGCCGGACGTCTCTCGCTTCCTCACCGAGCACCTCAATCAGCGCGTCCCCGCCGAGCGGTGGACCCGCGCCCTGTCGGTGCCGTGGGACGTAGACCAGCCCAACCACGGCTACCACCTGCGCACGGACGGGGGCGCCGTCGTGGGTGCCTACCTGGCCTACTACTCCGAGCAGCCCGTCGACGACCGTCTCGAGCAGTTCTGCAACCTCGGCGCCTGGTGCGTGCTCGAGGGCCACCGCTCGCAGGGCACGCGTCTGCTCACGAAGCTGCTTGCCCAGGAGGGCTACCACTTCACAGACTTCTCGCCGAGCGGCAACGTCGTGGAGCTCAACCGCCGATTGAAGTTCGTCGACCTCGACACCACGACCGACCTCGTCGCCAACGCCCCGGCCGTGCCGCGCTCGGGCGCGGCACGGGTCACCGGCGACCCGGACGCCCTGCTCGCGACCCTGTCGGCCGAGGAGCTCGGGATCTACCGCGACCACCGCACCGCGGCCGCGGCCCGGCACCTGCTCCTGCAGACGCCGGACGAGCACTGCTACGTCGTGTTCCGGCGCGACACCCGCAAGCGGGTGCGCGCCTTCGGGTCGATCCTGCACGTCAGCAACCCCGACCTCTTCCGCGCCGAGGCAGGCCGGGTCGGCGCCCACCTGCTCACCCACCACGGCGTGCCCGTCACCCTGGTTGAGCGCCGGGTGTCGGGCGGACGGGTCCGGCGCGCGCGGACCCTGCCCCGCGCCCGGCCGAAGATGTTCCGCAGCAGCTCGCTCGCGCCTGAACAGGTGGGCTACCTCTACAGCGAGCTCACGTGCCTGGCATGGTGACGCCGGACGGGGCGGTGCACCCGGACCTCGTCCCGGCGACCGACGGCAGCGACCTGGTGGTGGGCGGCGTACCGCTGTCCCGTCTCGCTGGCCGCGTGGGCAGCACGCCTTTCTTCGCCTATGACCGTGGCCTGCTGACCGCGCGCGTCGAGCGGCTGCGCGCGGCGCTGCCTGCCGACCTCGAGGTGAGCTACGCCGTCAAGGCCAACCCTATGCCCGCATTGGTGCAGCACCTCAGTGGCATCGTCGACTCCCTCGACGTCGCCTCCGGCGCGGAGATGCGTCTGGCGCTGGACACGCCGCTGTTGCCGGAGATGGTGAGCTTCGCCGGCCCCGGCAAGTCGGTTGCGGAGCTCTCCCAGGCCGTCGCCGCCGGCGTGGTCGTCGAGGTCGAGTCACCGCTCGAGGTCGACCGCATCACGGCCGCGGGGGAGGAACTGGGCATCCGGCCCGTCGTCGCCCTCCGGCTCAACCCTGACTTCGAGGTCAAGGGGTCCGGGATGCGCATGGGCGGGGGCGCCCAGCAGTTCGGCGTGGACGTCGAGGAGGCGCCACGGCTGCTCAAGGAGATGGAGTCCCGCGGCCTCGACCTGCGCGGATTCCACGTCTTCGCCGGCTCGCAGAACCTGCACGCGGACATCCTGGTCGAGGCGCAGCGTCGCACCGTCGACCTCGTCCTGCGGATGGCCGACGAGATGGCCGACGAACCGACGTACGTCAACCTGGGCGGCGGGCTCGGCATCCCCTACTACGAGAAGGACCGCGCCCTCGACCTCGCCGCCGTGGGCGAGGGGCTCGACGACCTGATGCGCACCCGGCTGCGGCCGCGGCTCCGGGACGCGCGGGTCCTCCTCGAGCTCGGTCGCTACATCGTCGGCGAGGCAGGCGTGTACGTCACGCGCGTCGTGGACCGCAAGGAGTCGCGCGGCACCACCTTCCTCGTCGTCGACGGCGGCATGCACCACCAGCTCGCCGCGTCCGGCAACTTCGGCCAGGTCATCCGGCGCAACTACCCCATCGCAGTGGGCAACCGGATGGACGAGGTCCCGTCGGAGACCGTCCAGGTCGTCGGCTGCCTGTGCACGCCGCTCGACCTCCTCGGCGACAGGGTGACCCTGCCGCGCGGTGAGGTGGGCGACCTCGTCGTCCTGTTCCAGGCCGGCGCGTATGGCCACACTGCCAGCCCTACGGCGTTCCTCAGCCACCCCGCACCGCTCGAGGTGCTGGTGTGACCACCAACCATGACCAGGAGAGGCCCGACATGACGTGGGACACGACCGCCGCGCAGACGCTCGACCGGACCCCGACCCAGACCGTGCTCGCCGAGGTGCTGGCCGACCTGCTCGGTGGTGCGCCGGAACGCTACGCGCCCGAGACCGAGCTGTTCGGCAGTCTGCCCGAGCTCGACTCGCTCGCGCTGGTCGAGCTGATCACCGTGGTCGAGGAGCGCTTCGACCTCGAGCTCGACGAGGACGACATCACCGCCGAGGTCTTCGGCACCGTGGGGTCCCTCGCGGGCCACATCGACACGTGCACTGGCTGAGATGACCGCGCTGGCCGACCTCGTCCACTCCGCATCCGCGCGGTCGCCGGACGCGGTGGTCGCCGACGCGCGGACGTCGTCGCCGACGGGCGACGTGCTGCGCGAGGCCGGGGAGCTCGCACGCGAGCTCGCCCGAGCCGCGGACGGACGACGCGCGGTCGTGGCGGTCGTGCTACCGGCGTCCGTGGGGGCGGTTGCCCAGCTGCTGGCTGCAGTGCTGGGTGACCACACCGTGTGCTTCCTCGACCCCGCCGACCGTGCACGCGCCGACGCCGTGCTCGACGCGTTGCGGCCCGACGTGGTGGTCGACCTGGACGGGCTGCACCCGCAGCCATCGGGGCCGCGGCTCTGGGGCGAGGTCCGCGGCGCCGGCTACGTCGCGATGTCGTCCGGGAGCACCGGGGGCGGCCCGAAGGGGGTACTCACAACCTGGGCATGCCTGGCTGACTTCGCGCCCCACGGCGCCTCAGCGCTCGACGTGGGCCCCGGTGCGGCCTGGGCAGAGCCCAACCACCCGTCGTACGACCTCGCCCTGACCAACTGGCTCGTCGCGCTCGCGGCCGGCGCGAGCTTGCACGTGTCGGGTTCGCTCGCCGACCGCGTCCGCCCGCTCGCCTTCGTGCAACGTCGCGGCGCGACCCACGTCCGGCTGGCGCCGGGTTACGTCGACCTCGCGGCTGCCGAGGCGGCCCGCGGCACCCCGTGCGCGGTGCGGGTCTGGGGCTCGGGCGGCGATCGGCTGACGCCGGGCCGCGCCGCGGCGGTGCTCGGCCTCGGTCCGCTCACTCTGGTGA
>JBEVDF010000337.1:0-3125 GCA_040514145.1 Aeromicrobium sp. | reverse complement strand
GCCTGACGGTCGCCGGGACTCCACTCGTTGTCGGAGAAGCGGTTGAGCACGGAGATGCGCAGGTAGGCCGGGTTGGGGTCGTTCGTCTGGATCGTGATGACCGCTGCGTCGCTGCCCTGCTGGATGTCCCGCTTGAGGTCGACCGTGGGGTTCTCGATCTTGATCTTGTCGCCGCTGCCGGGGCCGAAGCCGTTGCCGAACAGCTCGATGCCGAAGGTCGGGATGAAGAGCGGGACGACGATCGCCAGCGCGGTCGCGGCGGCACCGATGGCACCGGCCGAGGACCGCAGGGCGCCGTTGCTGACACCGAAGCCGCTCGGGTCCACGCCGTCGTTGCCGAGGGGACGGCCCCAGCGCGCGATGTGACGGCTCTCCTGGAGGTACAGCATCAGCAGGAAGCCGATGGTGGTGAGCGTGAAGATGATCCACGAGACGCCGCCGCCCAGGAGGCTGACCGGAATGCTGTAGATGGTCAGCAGCGGCAGGCCGGCCAGCGGCACGCGACGCAGGGTGCCGGCCATGATGTCGACGAGCAGCATGCACGCGGCGCCGCCGGCGATGAGCAACGGGTCGATGGGAGGGACGCTGCGCGGCACGGGGGCGGCGTACTGACGCGCGGTCTCCGACGCGTCCTGGAAGGCCTCCTCGAGCCGCAGCCACGCGTCGCCGATCGGCACGAGCGAGCCGGTGATGTAGAGCGACACGACCATGCCGACGATGACCAGCTGGGCGAGCACGAGGAGCGCCCCCGGCACCCGGAGCCAACGCAGCACGGCGCCGCTCACGGCGACCACGACGCCGATGATGATCAACGGGCCCATGAAGCCGCTGTAGTCGATCGCGAAGCCCTTCCACGACAGCAGGGCCACCCAGGTCGTGGCCGCGGCGACGAGGGCCAGCACCAGCGCGTCGCGGAACCCGCCACGCATCCTGGCCAGCGGGCTCTGGAAGGACAGGGTCGAGGGGGAGACGCTCATGTCAGGACCACCTCGTCGCGAAGGTCGGCCGCGGGACGCGAACGTGACGTGCGGCCGAGCTCCTGCCACACCGACTCGAGCCGGTCGCGCGGTCCCAGGCCGACGGTCCGCCAGCCCTGCTGGGCCAAGGTGGCCGTCGCCCCACCCGTACGACGAGTGGCACCGCCCCACGCGTCGACGTCGAGCGCGACGGCGAGGCTCGCGGCGGCGTGGTGGTGCATCCGCCGGAGCACGGGCAGGTCGTGGTCCTCGACGCCGCCGACCACGGCGACGATCAGCCCACCCTGCGAGGCCTCGGCCAACCAGCTGGTGTCGAGGCGGGGGAGCTGGATGGGCTGCACGACGGCGAGCGCCTCCAGCAGAGGAGCGGTGTTGAGGTCGGCGTCGCGGTAGTGCCAGGCGTTGTTGGGGTCCTCACCGGCCGCGGTCACGAACCGGACCATGAAGCCGCGGTGGCTCAGGTGGACCGCGATCGACGCGGCCGCGGACACGGCGGCCTCGAGGGAGGACGCGATGCCCTGCCCGCGGTGGGCGCGCAGCCGGTTGTCGAGGAAGAGCGTGGCGCGCGACTGCCAGGGCTGCTCCTCGCGGCGCACCATCAGCTCACCCATCTTGGCCGAGCTGCGCCAGTGCACCCGTCGCAACTCGTCGCCGCGACGGTACTCACGCACGGTCACGTCCTCGGCCGAGCCGGTCGCGAAGGCGCGAGGCCGGTTGTCGCCGGACCCGGTCCACGCGCCGCCCAGCGGGATCTGGGGGAGCGGCACGGTGCGGGGGGTGACGGTCAGCGAGACCGTGGTGTGTAAGGCACGGCCGAGCTCGACGAGGCCGAACGGGTCGCTGACCCGCACGCTCATCGGCCCGATCTCGAACTTGCCGCGGACGTCCGAGCGGACCTGGTACGACGCGTGGCGGCGCCAGCCCTGGCCGATGCCGTCGAGCACGAACCGCGGCCGGGTGCCGAGCACGTACGGGACGTGGTCCTCCAGCAGCAGCACCCCGCTGGGCGTCCGCCCCTCGTTGGTGAGCGACAGCGTCACGCGGGCGGCCTGGCCGGCCGACACGAGCTGGGGGTTGACGGTGCGGACGAGCGCGAGCCGGTAGCGGCTGCGGCCGATCACCGCGGCGGTGATCAGCGGCAGGGCGAGGACGAGCACGCCGACCCGGGTGAGCTCGGGCTGGCCCAGGAGGATCGCGCACACGATCGCCGTCACGCCGGCGGCGATGAACGCCCGCCCGCGGACGGTCAGACCGGACAGTGCCTCACGCACGGGTCCCCTCGGGGACGGGGACGCCGGCGAGCACGCCGTCGAGGATGGCCGTGGTCGAGCGGCCGCTCATGGCCGCCTCGACGCTGGGCAGCAGCCGGTGTGCGAGCACCGGGCGGGCCAGCGTGTGGACGTCGTCGGGCAGCACGTAGTCGCGGCCGTGCATCGCGGCCATCGCCTTGGCGGCCCGCACCAGGTGCAGGGTGGCGCGGGGGGAGGCACCGAGCGTGAGCTCCTCGGAGCGGCGGGTCGCCGCGGTCAGCGCCACCGTGTACCGCTGGACCGCCTCGGAGACGTAGACCTGTCCCACGATCGCGGAGAGCTTGCGGATCTCGGCGGCGTCGGTCACCGGCTCCAGGTCGTCGAGCGGGACGCCGGTCGTGTGCGAGTTGAGCATCGCGATCTCCGCGGCCTCGACCGGGTAGCCCACGGAGACCCGCGCCATGAACCGGTCCCGCTGGGCCTCGGGGAGGGCGTAGGTGCCCTCCATCTCGATCGGGTTCTGGGTCGCGATCACCATGAACGGCGTCTCGAGCTGGTAGGTGTAGTTGTCGACCGTGACCTGCCGCTCCTCCATGCACTCCAGCAGCGCGGACTGCGTCTTGGGGGAGGCCCGGTTGATCTCGTCCCCGACCACGATGTTGGCGAAGACGCCGCCGGGACGGAACTCGAACTCGCGGGTGTTCTGGTTGAACACCGACACGCCGGTGACGTCGGAGGGCAGCAGGTCCGGGGTGAACTGGATCCGGCGGACCGACGAGTCGATGCTGCGGGCCAGGGCCTTGGCCAGCATCGTCTTGCCGACACCGGGCACGTCCTCGATCAGCAGGTGACCCTCGGCGAGCAGCACCACCAGCGCCGACGACACGACGTCGGGCTT
>JBEVDF010000329.1:0-6683 GCA_040514145.1 Aeromicrobium sp. | reverse complement strand
GCGGACGCCCGCGGCGTCCAGGGCGGCGATCGCGCGTTCCTCGCTCATGTGCCGAGCCTAGGTCCGCTCAGAGCACCTGGCGCAGGTTGGCGCGGGCGAGGTCGATGATCTCGTCGCCGCGCCCCGACATCACGGTGCGCAGCGCATAGAGGGAGAACCCCTTCACCTGGGCCGCGGTCACCGACGGCGGCACGGTCACCTCCTGGCGCTCGGTGATGACGTTCACCAACGCCGGACCGTCGTGGGCGAACGCCTCGGCGAGGGCGGGCTCGAGGTCGGCCGACCGGTCCACCCGGATGCCGCGCAGGCCGATCGCCTCGGCCACCTCGGCGAAGTCGGGGTTCTGCAGCCCGGTGCCCCAGTTCACGAAGCCCGCGGCCTTCATCTCGAGCTCGACGAAGTTCAGGGAGCTGTTCTCGAAGACCACCACCTTCACGGGCAGCTCCTCCTGCACGAGGGTGATGAGCTCGCCGAGCATCATCGCCAGCCCGCCGTCGCCGGCCAGGGCGATCACCTGGCGGTCGGGATGCGCGGACTGCACCCCGATGGCCTGCGAGACGGCGTTGGCCATCGAGCCGTGACTGAAGGACCCGATCAGGCGGCGTCGGCCGTTCATGTGCAAGTAGCGCGCCGCCCACATGACGGGGGAGCCGACGTCGGGCAGGAAGACCGCGTCGTCGGCGGCGAGCCGGTCGATCGTCCGTGCGACGAACTGCGGGTGCTGCGCGCGCCCCTTCTTGACCGGCTCGGCGAGGTCGTCGAGCTTCTCGCGCGTCTTCGCGTAGTGGGCCAGGGCGTCGTCGAGGTGCTTGCGCTTCTCCTTGCGGTCGAGCAGGGGCAGCAGCGCGGTGGCGGTGTCGCGCACGGTGCCGACGAGTCCGAGGTCGAGCGGGACGCGGCGGCCCAGCTGCTCGCCGCGGACGTCGACCTGGATGATCGTCGCGTCCGGGAAGAAGTCGGGGTAGGGGAAGTCGGTGCCGAGCATCAGCAGCGCGTCGCACGCCTCGATGGCCCGGTAGCCCGAGGCGAAGCCCAGCAGGCCGGTCATGCCCACGTCGAACGGGTTCTCCCACTCCACGTGCTCCTTGCCGCGCAGGGCGTGCACGATCGGGGCGCCCAGGTGGTCGGCCAGGGTGAGCAGCTCGTCGTGGGCTCCCGCGCAGCCCGCGCCCGCGAGGATCGTCACCTTGCCGGCGTCGTTCAGCAGGCCGGCGGCGCGCTGCAGCTCGGCGGGGGAGGGGATGACGCGCGACTGGGACTCCCGCAGCACGGTGGTCGTCTCGTCCTGAGCCTCCATGAGGGCGACGTCGCCGGGCACCACGAGGACGGCGACGCCCTGCTTCTCGATCACCGTCTGCATCGCGATCCGCAGCATCCGCGGCATCTGGGACGGACTCGAGACGTGCTCGACGTAGACGCTGCACTCGCGGAACAGCTCCTGCGGGTGGGTCTCCTGGAAGTAGGTGGTGCCGATCTCCGACGTGGGGATGTGGGCGGCGATCGCGAGCACCGGCACGCGCGAGCGGTTCGCGTCGTAGAGCCCGTTGATCAGGTGCAGGTTGCCCGGACCGCAGCTGCCCGCGCACACGGCCAGCCGTCCCGTGGTCGCGGCCTCGCCCGCGGCGGCGAAGGCGGCGGCCTCCTCGTGGCGGACCTGGACCCACTCGACCCCCGAGGTCCGCAGCGCGTCGGTGAACCCGTTGAGGGAGTCGCCGGGGATCCCGTAGACGCGCTCGACCCCGTTGGCGCGGAGGGTGTCGACGATGTTCTTCGCAATGGTGGCGGCCATGCTCTCGACGCTAGGGCCGCGACGCGGCTCGCACACCTCGAGCCAGGTCCCCTGGCGGGGACCGGGTCAGCCCCGGCCCTCGGCCACGGCCCGCGTCAGCGCCTGGCGGGTCGCGGTCACGCCGGGGGAGTGGGCCGAAGCGTGCCGCGCCGACGTGAAGATCGTGCGGTGCGGCCTGCCCTCCAGGCGGTGCAGGGACACCGGGGGCTCGCGGTTCAGCCAGAGCACGTCGGGCAGCAGCGCCACGGCGTGGCCCGACTCGATGAGGCTGATCTGCGCCTGCAGGTCGGCGGTCTCGTAGCGGACGTCGGGCTCGAAGCCCGCCACCCGGCACGCCTGCTCGGCGAAGTGCCGCGAGGCGACGCCCGGTGGCTCCATGACCCACGGCGCGTCGGCGGCCTCGGCGATCGAGGTGATGTCGCCGAACCGGCTGCCGGGGGGCGGGACGGCCAGGCGGACCTCGTCGGTGGTCAGGTCGACCGCATCCAGCTCGGGGTGCCAGGGCGTGTTGTGGCCCGGGTACTTCTCGGCGATCACGAGGTCGAACTCGCGCGCCCAGGTCTCGTACAGGGCCGACTCGGGCTCGCGCTGCGTCATCGTCACCCGCAGGCGCGGGTGCTCGGTCTCCAGGATCGACAGCGTCGCGGGCATCAGGGCCAGCGCGACGGACTGGAACACCGCGAGCCGGAACGTGCCCGTGGCCTCGTCGAGGGAGGCCGCCAGGTCGGACTCGGCCTGCTCCAGCCGCTCCAGCACGGCCGACGTGTGCTCGACGAGGATCTCGGCCTGCGGCGTCAGCTGGACGCGGCGTCCGACCTTGCGCAGCAGCTCGACGCCCACCTCCTGTTCGAGCAGTGACAGCTGCTGCGAGACCGACGACGGGGACTGGTGCAGGGCGGCCGCGACGCTGGCCAGCGTGCCCCGGATCTGCAGCTCGCGCAGGAGGCGGAGGCGGCGTACGTCGAGCATGAGCATCCTTCACTGAATCTGATCGATACCCGTCACAAAAGATCGCTTTACCTTAACGGCTCGCCCGGCTCACACTGAACAACACACCGTGATCTCCCCGCTCGGAAGGCATCCCCGTGATCGACCAGGCGACCTCCATCCCCACCCCGCCGACCACCGATCCGCTGGCCGATGCGTCGGTCGCACTCGTGCGGCGCTGGCTCGCCGAGTCCGCGCAGGTGCCCGCCGACAAGGCCGGCGCCCAGCTGGCCGGGCTGCTCAAGGACCCGAAGGGCCTGGACTTCACGGTGGGCTTCATCGACGGCGTCATCCGTCCGGAGGACCCGAAGGTCGCCGCGCGGAACTTCGCCGTGTTGGCGTCGGACGTGCCCGCGTTCCTGCCGTGGCACCTGCGCAACGCCGTGCGCCTCGGAGCGCTGGCCGGCCGGGTCGTGCCGCGCCTCGTGATCCCGATCGTGCGTCGCGCGCTCCGGTCGCTCGTGGGGCACCTGATCGTCGACGCGACCGAGGGCAAGCTGGGCCGCAGCATCGCGAAGATCCGGCGCGACGGCGTGAGCCTGAACATCAACCTGCTGGGCGAGGCCGTGCTGGGGGAGCGCGAGGCCGCCCGCCGCCTGAAGGGCACGCACGACCTGCTGGCCCGCCCGGACGTCGACTACGTGTCGATCAAGGTGTCCTCCACGGTGCCGCCGCACTCGCCGTGGGCGTTCGACGAGGCCGTCGACCACGTGGCCGAGAACCTCATGCCGTTGTACCGGCAGGCCGCGACGGCCGCGTCGCCGAAGTTCATCAACCTCGACATGGAGGAGTACCACGACCTCGACCTGACGATCGCGGTCTTCACCAAGATCCTCGACACCCCGGGCCTGGAGCATCTCGAGGCCGGCATCGTCCTGCAGGCGTACCTGCCCGACTCGGTGCGCGCGATGATCCAGCTGCAGCAGTGGTCGGCGGCGCGCCGCGCGCGCGGCGGCGCGGGCATCAAGGTGCGCGTCGTGAAGGGCGCCAACCTGCCCATGGAGCGCGTGGACGCGGCGATCCACGGATGGCCCCTCGCGACGTGGTCGACGAAGCAGGAGTCCGACACCAACTACAAGCGCGTGCTCGACTACGCGATGCACCCCGAGCGGATCGCGAACGTGCGCATCGGCGTGGCAGGCCACAACCTCTTCGACCTCGCCCACGCGGGGCTGCTGGCCGGCCAGCGGGGTGTGCGTGACGGCGTGGAGATCGAGATGCTGCTGGGCATGGCGCAGAGCCAGGCCGAGGTCGTGCGCCGCGACGTGGGCGGGCTGCTGCTGTACACGCCGGTGGTGCACCCGAAGGACTTCGACGTCGCGATCGCGTACCTGATCCGCCGCCTCGAGGAGGGCGCGAGCCACGACAACTTCATGTCGGCCGTGTTCGAGCTCAACGACGACAGCGAGCTGTTCGAGCGCGAGAAGAGCCGCTTCCTGGCCTCGCTGGCCGATCTCGACGACTCGGTGCCCGCGCCGAACCGCACGCAGGACCGCTCCGCCCCCGTGGCCGAGCCCGAGCTGGGTGCGCCCTTCGAGAACGCGCCGGACACCGATCCGTCGCTGCCGGCGAACCGGACGTGGGGCCGGCAGATCCTGGCGAAGGTGCCGGGCTCGACGCTCGGTGAGGACCTCGTCGCGGAGCACACCCTGACCGACCCCGCGGCGCTGGAGTCGGTCATCGCGTCGGCCGTCGTCGAGGGCGACGCGTGGGGCCGCCGTCCCGCGGCCGAGCGCGCCGAGATCCTCGAGCGGGCCGCGCTGCAACTCGAGCAGCGCCGTGCCGACCTGCTGGAGGTCATGGCGTCCGAGGCGGGCAAGACGCTCGACCAGGGCGATCCCGAGGTGTCCGAGGCGATCGACTTCGCGCGCTACTACGCGCATCTGGCCCGTGAGCTGGACTCGGTCGACGGCGCCACGTACGTGCCGTCGCGCCTGACCGTCGTGACGCCGCCGTGGAACTTCCCGGTGGCGATCCCGGCGGGCTCCACCCTCGCGGCGCTGGCCGCGGGCTCGGCCGTCGTGATCAAGCCGGCGCACCAAGCCGCCCGTTGCGGCTCGGTGATGGTCGAGGCGCTGTGGGAGGCCGGGGTGCCGCGTGAGGTGCTGCGGCTCGTGCACGTGGCGGAGTCCGACCTTGGGCAGCGGCTCGTGTCCGACCCGCGCGTCGACCGGCTGATCCTGACCGGCGCGTATGAGACGGCCGAGCTGTTCCGCAGCTTCCGCCCCGACCTGCCGCTGCTGGCCGAGACGAGCGGCAAGAACGCCATCGTCGTCACGCCGTCGGCCGACTTCGACCTCGCCGCGAAGGACATCGCGGCCTCGGGCTTCGGCCACGCGGGTCAGAAGTGCTCGGCCTCGTCGCTGGTGATCCTGGTGGGCTCGGTCGCGACCTCGAAGCGGTTCCGCGAGCAGCTGGTCGACGCCGTGTCGTCGCTGACCGTCGGCTGGCCGTCGGACCCGCAGACCCAGATGGGCCCGCTGATCGAGCCGGCGAGCGGCAAGCTGCTGCGTGGACTGACCACGCTCGACGCGGGGGAGTCGTGGCTCGTGGCGCCGCGCCGGCTCGACGACGCCGGCCAGCTGTGGTCGCCCGGCATCCGCACGGGCGTGAAGCGCGGCTCGACGACGCACCTGACCGAGTACTTCGGACCGGTCATGGGGATCATGACCGCCGAGACGATGGAGGAGGCTGTCGAGATCCAGAACGAGGTCGACTACGGCCTGACCGCCGGGCTGCACGCGCTCGATCCCGAGGAGATCGCCGTCTGGCTGGACGGCGTTCAGGCGGGCAACCTCTACGTGAACCGCGGCACCACCGGCGCGATCGTGCGGCGTCAGCCGTTCGGCGGCTGGAAGAAGTCGGCGATCGGTGCCGGCACCAAGGCCGGCGGCCCGCACTACCTGTTCGGCCTCGGCGGATGGACACCGGCGAGGTCGTCGGCCGTCGCGAGCCTCGGCCCGAGGGCCGAGCGGCTGCTGCAGGCGGCGCGGGAGGCGCACCTGCCGGCGGACGACGTGGCGCTCCTGGAGCGCGGCTTCAGCAGCGACGCCGTGGCGTGGCGCGAGGAGTTCGGCGTCGCCCGCGACGTCTCGGGCATCTTCGCCGAGCGCAACATCCTGCGGTACGTCCCGACGCGGGTGCACATCCGCCTGGCTGCCGACGCGAAGCTCGTCGACGCACTGCGCGTCATCGGCGCGGGCCTGGCCTCCGGGGCGCCGCTGCAGGTGTCGTCGGCGTTCGAGGTGCCCGAGGAGATCCGCACCGCGTTGCGCGAGTTCGGGCTCTCGGTGATGGTCGAGGACGACACCGCGTGGACCGCGGTGGCCTCGCGGCTGACCAACGGCCGGGTCCGCCTGGTCGGCGGCAGCCGCTCCGCGGTGGCCGAGGCGACCGGCGGCAAGCCGGACCTGGCGATCTACGCCGGCCGCCCCACCGAGTCCGGCCACGTGGAGCTGCTGCCCTTCGTGCACGAGCAGGCCGTGAGCATCACGGCGCACCGGTTCGGCACGCCGAACCACCTGACCGACGACCTCGTCTGACGAGCCGTGTTCGGCACCACACCCACCCCGATTTGGGCTCGGAGTAACCCTCCGGTAATGTTGTCTGAGCAACGCGGGGTGGAGCAGTTCGGTAGCTCGCTGGGCTCATAACCCAGAGGTCGCAGGTTCAAATCCTGCCCCCGCTACGAACGTCAGCCGCGGCACTAGCCGCGGCTGACTGCTTTTCCAGGACCGCCAGGGACTCCGCGTGAACGGATCCGTGCACATCGGTTGGCTCGGAGCCGCCCGGGCGTCCCAAGATCAACTCGGCGACCGTGGAAGCGGCGGACTCGTCCATGCCCGGTATCACGTGGGTGTAGGTCTGCAGCGTGAATGCGGCAGTGGCATGCCCGAGGCGCTCACTG
>JBEVDF010000244.1:0-2642 GCA_040514145.1 Aeromicrobium sp. | reverse complement strand
GAGGTTCAGCGGCACCTGCGGGGGGCCGCCGGCCCGGCCGATCGGGTCGAGCCCGCCGGCGACGGCGATGTAGTTGATGTCGTGACCCGCGGCGTCCGCGAGCGGGCCGCTCTGGCCCCAGCCGGTCATCCGGCCGTAGACCAGGCGCGGGTTCCGGGCGAGGGCGACGTCGGGTCCGAGTCCGAGTCGCTCCATCACGCCGGGACGGAATCCCTCGATCAGGATGTCGGCGCGCTCGAGGAGGTCGAGCACCGTCGCGACGCCCCGCTCGTGCTTGAGGTCGATGGCCACGCTGGGCCGGTTGCGGCCCAGGATGTCGCGCTCGGGCGGCGCGACCTGCAGGGCGTTGCCGCCCGGTCGATCGATGCGGATGACGTCGGCACCGAGGTCCGCCAGCAGCATGGCCGCGAACGGGCCCGGGCCGATCCCGACGATCTCGACGACGCGCACCCCGGCGAGGGGTCCTGTGCTCTGGGTCACGCCGTGATTCTGACACCATCACTGTCACAGTGGCAACCGGCATGCGTGAGGTCGTCGGGGCGCCGGGGAGTGGCCCCGTTCACACACGCCTAAATCTGTGCCATGCTGCATGCGACATCGTCGATGTCACATCGGGCGCCGTGTCCGATGGGCGGACCCGAGGAGTTCCCATGCTGAGCGAAATGACCTACACACGACGCGGACAGGGCGAGCCGCTCGTCCTCCTGCACGGCATCGGACACCGCCATGCCGCGTACGAGCCGGTCATCGACGAGCTGGCGCAGCACTACGACGTGATCGCCGCCGACCTGCCCGGCTTGGGTGACTCCCCGGCGCTGCCCCACGGCACCGGCTACTCGGCCGAGAACGTCGTCGCCGCCATCGCGGAGAACTTCGCGGCCTGGGGCGTCGACCGTCCTCACGTCGTCGGGAACTCGCTCGGCGGTCTGCTCTCGATCGCGCTGGCGCAGCACGGGCACGTGCGCTCGGCCACGTGCCTGTCGCCGGCGGGCTACTTCCGCCCGTGGAGCCTCCTGCAGGCCACGGTGACCCTGCTGCCCCTCAAGCTCGGCTCCTACGTGCCGAAGCCGGTCCTGAAGGCGATCACCCGCCTCGCGATCGGCCGCCGCCTCATCGGCTTCGCGCTCTACCGCCACCCCGACCGCTACACCGCCGACCGCGTCTACGGTGACGCCCTCGCGATGAAGAGCGGCAAGGGCTTCTGGCGCTACTTCTTCCGCTGCTTCCCGCTCGGCTTCACCAGCCCGGCGGCGTTCCGCGGCTCGGCGAAGGTGCCGATCACGATCGCGTGGGGCGACCACGACCTGGTCCTGCACCGGTCGCAGGCCAAGCTCGCCGCGAAGCGGCTGCGCGGCGTGGAGTTCAGGACCCTCACCGACTGCGGCCACGTGCCCATGGGCGACTCCCCCGAGCAGGTCGTGGCCGCCATCCGCGCCACCACCGCCCGCGCCGCCGTGGCGCGCGACGACTCCTCCGTCGCCTGAGTTCGCGCCCCCGCGCGCGAGATGTGTAGCGGTATCCACCCTTTTTTGCCCTGTCGGGGTGAAAAAGGGTGGACAACGCTACACATCTGGCACCCCGGAGGGGTGAGCGTCAGCGGGCGGCGGAGTGCCGGGCCAGGAAGGCCGCGGTGCGCGGGTCGCGCGGGGCGGTGAAGAGCTGCTCCGGGGGGCCCGCCTCCACGATGCGACCCTCGGCCAGGAACACGATCCGGTCGGCGCACTCGCGGGCGAAGTCCATCTCGTGGGTGGCCATGACGATCGTGCGGCCCTCGGCCTTGAGCTCGCGGACCACGTCGAGCACCTCGGCCACCAGCAGCGGGTCGAGCGCGGAGGTGACCTCGTCGAGCAGCAGCAGCTCGGGGTCCATCGCCATCGCCCGCGCCAGCGCGACACGCTGCTGCTGACCGCCCGAGAGCGAGTCGGGGTAGGCCCCCGCCTTGGCGTCGAGGCCGACGCGCGCCAGCAGCTCGTGGGCCCGGCGCGTGGCCTCGGACTTCGTGACGCCCTTGACCCGGCGCGGGCCCAACACGAGGTTCTGCAGGACGCTCAGGTGCGGGAACAGGTTGAACGCCTGGAAGACGAACGCGATCCGCGCGCGGGCCGCGTTCTCGTCGATGGCCGGATCGGTGAGCTCGAGGTCGCCCAGGAAGATGTCGCCGTCGTCGGTCAGCTCGAGCAGGTCGATGCAGCGCAGCAGGGTGGACTTGCCCGACCCGGAGGCGCCAATCAGGCAGACGACCTCACCGCGGTCGACCGTCAGGTCGATGCCGTCGAGCACGACGTGGTCGCCGAACGACTTGCGGACTCCCTCGACGCGCAACATCACTGGCCTCCCTGGCGGCGCATGGACCTGATCGTGAGCCAGTCGGTGAACCGCGCCAACGGGATCGTCACCACGATGAAGAACAGCGCTGCCACGCACAGCGAGGTGACGTTGAACGTGCTGGCCTGGTAGACCGACGCGGCGCGCAGGGCCTCCACCAGGCCGATGGTAGAGACCAGAGCGGTGTCCTTCTGCAGCGAGACGAAGTCGTTCATCAACGGCGGCGTGACGTTGCGGATCGCCTGCGGCAGGATCACGCGCATCAGGGTCTGGCCGTACCCCAGCCCCAGCGCACGACCGGCGGCCCACTGGGTCGG
>JBEVDF010000242.1:0-6406 GCA_040514145.1 Aeromicrobium sp. | reverse complement strand
GTGACCCACCTGGTCGCTGTCGAGGAGGTTGACTGACATGGCAGAGAAGAAGGCCGCCAAGGCCGCTGCCGCCGCTGAGGGCACGACCCTCAAGGTGCACCACCTGCGTCCGGCTCCCGGCGCCAAGACCGCGCGGACCCGTGTGGGTCGCGGTGAGGGCTCCAAGGGCAAGACCGCCGGTCGTGGCACCAAGGGCACCAAGGCCCGCTACCAGGTCGCTGCCGGCTTCGAAGGCGGCCAGGTCCCGCTCCACATGCGCCTGCCGAAGCTCAAGGGCTTCACGAACCCGTTCCGGGTCGAGTACCAGGTCGTCAACGTGGGCCGGCTGGCCGAGCTCTTCGCCGAGGGCGGCACGGTCGACGTGGCCACCCTCGTCGCGAAGGGTGCGGTCCGCAAGGACCTGCCCGTCAAGGTGCTCGGTGGCGGCGACATCGACGTCGCGGTCCAGGTGACCGTCGACAAGGTGTCCGCCTCGGCCAAGGCCAAGATCGAGGCCGCCGGCGGTTCCGTCAGCACGTCCTGACGCCAACTGCAGGATCCGAAGCGATCGTCGGGCGGGTTCTCCCCATGAGGAGAGCCCGCCCGTTTCGCTCACTGTTACAGTCAGACGGCGTATGCCGTGAAGCGGGAGGAAGTTCGTGCTCAAAGTCTTCGTGAACGCGTTCAGGACACCTGAACTGCGTCGCAAGATCCTCTTCGTCCTGGGGATCGTGGTGCTCTTCAGGATGGGCTCGATGTTGCCCGCGCCCGGCGTCAACGTCGCCAACGTGCGCGAGTGTGTCGACCTCGCTGCCGGTGGCGAGAACGCGGGTCTGTTCGCCCTCATCAACGTCTTCTCCGGCGGTGCACTGCTGCAGTTGACCGTGTTCGCGCTCGGCATCATGCCGTACATCACCGCGAGCATCATCCTGCAGCTGCTCGTCGTGGTGATCCCGCGGTTGGAGGCCCTCAAGAAGGAGGGCCAGTCCGGCCAGGCGAAGATCACGCAGTACACCCGCTACCTCACGGTCGGCCTGGCGATCCTGCAGGCCGCCGGCATCGTGGCGCTGGCCCGCAGCGGCGACCTGTTCCAGGGCGCCTGCAACCTGCCGCTGCTCTACAGCCCCGACAGCCTGGCCTCCTACCTGCTGATCGTCATCGTCATGGTCGCCGGCACCACGGTCATCATGTGGTTCGGCGAGCTCATCACCGACCGTGGCGTCGGCAACGGCATGTCGATCCTGATCTTCACGCAGGTCGTCGCCACGTTCCCCGGTGCGATGTGGAACATCCGCCAGACGAACGGCTGGACCACCTTCGCCATCGTCGTGGCCGTCGGCCTGGCCGTGGTCGCGCTGGTCATCTTCATCGAGCAGGCCCAGCGACGGATCCCGGTCCAGTACGCCAAGCGCATGGTCGGCCGCCGCATGTTCGGTGGCTCCTCCACCTACATCCCGCTCAAGGTCAACCAGGCCGGCATCATCCCGGTCATCTTCGCCTCGAGCCTGATGTACCTGCCGGTGCTGTGGGTCAACTTCAACTCCGACTCCGGTGCGGCCACCTGGATCCAGGACCACTTCGTCACGGGCGACCACCCGTACTACATGGCCACGTTCTTCGCGCTGATCGTGTTCTTCACGTACTTCTACGTGTCGATCACGTTCAACCCCGAGGAGGTCGCCGACAACATGAAGAAGTACGGCGGCTTCATCCCGGGCATCCGCGCCGGCAAGCCCACGCAGGACTACCTGGGCTACGTCCTGTCGCGCATCACCGCACCGGGCGCGCTCTACCTCGGCCTGATCTCGTTGATCCCGATGCTGGCGATCGCCCTGGTCGGGGCCAATCAGAACTTCCCATTCGGCGGCACCACGATTCTGATCATCGTGGGCGTCGGCCTGGACACGGTGAAGCAGATCGAAAGCCAGTTGCAGCAGCGCAACTACGAAGGGTTCCTGAAGTGACGCGACTCCTCATCATGGGTCCGCCCGGAGCGGGCAAGGGCACGCAGGCCGTGGCGCTCGCTGAGCGCATCAACGGTCCGCACATCTCCACCGGTGACATCTTCCGCGCGAACGTGGCGCAGGGGACCGAGCTCGGTCAGACGGCCAAGCGCTACATGGACGCCGGCGAGTACGTGCCCGACGAGGTCACCAACGCGATGGTGGCCGACCGCCTCGCGCAGGACGACGCGCGTGAGTCGTTCCTGCTCGACGGATACCCGCGCACGCTCGACCAGGTCGCCAAGCTCGACCAGATCCTGGCCGACCTCGGCTCCTCCCTCGACGGCGTCGTCGCGCTGACGGTCGTCGAGGAGGAGCTCATCGGCCGCCTGCTCGAGCGGGCGAAGGTGAGCGGTCGCTCCGACGACACCGAAGAGGTCATCCGGCACCGCCAGGAGGTGTACCGGAACGAGACCGAGCCGTTGCTGGCCGTGTACCGCGACCGTGGCCTGCTGATCGAGGTCGACGGCATGGGCACCCCGGACGAGGTCGGCACGCGCATCGTCGAGGCACTGTCCACCCTCGCCTGACGGACGGAACCCCATGTTCGGTGAGTCGATCGAGCTGAAGACCCCCGAGCAGCTCGCCACCATGCGACAGGCGGGTCTGGTCGTCGGCCGCACCCTCGAGGTGCTCCGCGCGGCCGTCGCTCCGGGCGTCAGCACCGGCGACCTCGACGCGCTGGCGCGTGAACGGCTCGCCGCCGAGGGCGCCACGTCCAACTTCCTGGGCTATCACGGCTTCACGGGCGTCATCTGCGCCTCGGTGAACGACGAGATCGTCCACGGCATCCCCGGCGACCGGGTCCTCGCCGAGGGCGACCTGGTCTCGATCGACTTCGGCGCCGTGGTCGACGGCTGGCACGGCGACGCCGCCATCAGCGTCCCGGTGGGCGAGGTCGCCCCCGAGGTCGCCGAGCTCAACCGGGTCACCGAGGAGTCGCTGTGGCGCGGCATCGCCGCGGCCCGGATCGGCGGGCGGGTCGGCGACATCTCCCACGCCATCGAGTCCTACGTCCGCAGCCAGGGCCGCTACGGCATCACCGAGGGCTTCACCGGCCACGGCATCGGCTCGGAGATGCACCAGGCGCCCGACGTGCCGAACAGCGGCCGCCGCGGCAAGGGGCCGAAGCTCGCGCTGGGCATGGCGCTCGCGATCGAGCCGATGATCACGCTGGGCACCTCGCGCGCGGCGATCCTCGAGGACGACTGGACCGCCGTGACCACCGACGGCACGTGGGCCGCGCACCACGAGCACTCGATCACCGTGACCACCGAGGGCGTCTGGGTGCTCACCGCGCTCGACGGCGGCGCCAGCCGCCTCGCCGAGCTCGGGGTGCCCTGCGCCGAGCCCGTCTGACGCACCTGCGTCCCGCCGGTCGGACGGCGCGGCAGACTGGGGGTATGCGCATCACGTGGGTTGTCCCGTTCCTGCTGGCCGTCGCCCTGCTGGGCGGCTGCGGCGGCGGGAGCTCGCACGAGGCCGGTGGCGGCGACTCCGAGCCCAGCGCCGGTGCGACCGACGCGGGCCCGCGGGACGCCGAGCAGGCGCTGCGCCGCTACCTGCTCGCGGCGGACGCGGGTGACTGCGCCGCGGTGAAGGAGTCGGTCCTCGTCCCCGAGGACGTCGAGTGTGGCGACGTGAGCGACCAGAAGGGCCAGTGGAGCGCCGACGGCACCGACCTCGCGACCGTGCCCATGGCTCCGGAGGTCTTCGACGACAGCGCCACCGTGGCGGTGCAGTGGCCCGACGGCCCCGAGGACTCCTTCGACCTGCAGCTCGACGACGGCACCTGGTTCGTGCTGGCGGCCGACACGGGCGACGGGGTCTGAGGCCCAATCCCTCGCCCCTCCGGGGCGCGAGATGTGTAGCGTTGTCCACCCTTTTCGCGGCCGATCCGACCGAAAAAGGTGCACAACGCTACACATCTGGCTGACCGGAGGTCAGGACCGAGTTCTCAGGCGGCGCGGCTCAGCGGTGCAGTTCGGCGGTGCAGCACTTCACGCTGCCGCCGCCCTTGACGAACTCGGACAGCTCGACCGGCACGGGGCGGTAGCCGCGATCCTGGAGCGAGAGGGCGAGTCCGGGGGCCTCGCGGGGGAGCACGACGTTCGCGCCGTCGCTCACGAAGTTCAGCCCGAAGGCGAGCGCGTCGGCCTCGGAGCACTCCAGCGAGCCGGGGAACAGGCGCCGCAGCGTGCGCCGCGCCGCCGGGCTGAAGGCACCGGGGAACCAGGCGATGTCGGCGGGTGCCTCGCCCCAGCCGTCGTCGAGCACGCCGAGCGCGACGTCGAGGTGGTAGAACCGCGGGTCGACGAGCTCGAGAGAGACGACCGGCCGCGCGAGCGCCGTCTCGGCCTCGCGATGGGCGTCGACGGAGGTGCGGAAGCCGTGGCCGGCCAGCACGACGTCGCGCAGGACGAGGAAGTCGCCCTCGCCCTCGTTGGTGTGGGTCGGGCGCTGGACCTCGCGGCCACCGGCCCGCAGGAAGTCGACGTGCGCGTGTGCCTCGGCCTGGCGCTGCGGGAACGCGAACGCGGCGCCGTACGTGCGGTCGGCCACCGACACCGCGCCGTTGGCCGCGAAGACCATGTCGGGCAGGCCGGGCACCGGGTCGAGCAGGTCGACGCGGTGGCCGAGGGCCCGGTAGACGTCCTGCAGGGCCTGCCACTGCGTGTTCGCCAGCTGCGTGTCCACCGGGTGGGTGGGGTCCATCCACGGGTTGATCGAGTACACGACCTCGAACTCGGTGGGTGGGCACATCACGTAGTGGCGCGTGCGCGCGCTGCGGGCCGGGGCGGCCTGCGGCGTGGTCAGGATCTGCGTCATGGAACTCCTTCGAGCCGATGACACGAGCGTAGGGACTCGCGACGCGCGGAACCAGCCGTTTATCCCTCGCATGACCCATGCTTTGTTGTGCGTTCGTGGACTCTTTGTTTGATACGTTGCGCGCATGAGCCTGGACCAGATCGATCGCTCCCTGCTGGACGCGCTGACCGAGGACGGGCGCGCGAGCTACGCCGCGCTCGGGTCGCGGGTGGGACTGTCCGCACCGGCGGTGAAGCGCCGCGTGGATCGCCTCGTCGAGACCGGCGTGATCAGCGGCTTCACCGTGGTCGTCGACCCGCACCACCGCGGCTGGACCACCGAGGCCTACGTCGAGGTGCACTGTCAGGGCACGATCTCGCCGCGGGTGCTGCGCGAGGCGTTCCTGCAGGTGCCCCAGGTGCACGCGGCGGCCACCGTGTCCGGCGCCGCCGACGCGATCTTGCACCTGGTCGCCGAGGACGTGCGCGATCTCGAGGCGGCGCTGGAGCAGATCCGCATCGGCGCGGCCAGCGTGAGCCAGACCGAGACCTCGATCGTGTTGTCGCGCCTCATCCACGACCGCCACGGCGTCGCGGGGGACTGACCTCGCGTTCTGTCCGGCCTGCCCCCGCCGAGGGGTCTAGCCTGTGGCGCATGGGACGTACTCGCGCTGCCTCGGTCGGTGCCGGACTCGTCGGCGCGCTCGTCTTCGTGGAGTTCGTCAGCGGGTTCCTGCAGGGCTACTACACGCCGCTGGCCACGGACATCGCCCGACACCTCGACATCAACGACGCCGACGTCAACTGGTTCGAGGCGGCGCAGCTGCTGTTGTCGGCGCTGTGCGTCCCGCCGCTGTCCAAGCTCGGTGATCTCATCGGGCACCAGCGGGTGCTCGTGTGGGCGGCGGTCCTGACCGCCGTGGCCACCTGCGGGATCGCGTTCGCGACCACCTTCGAGACCTACCTGCTGTTCTGGGCACTGCAGGGCGTCTTCACCGTGTGGCTGCCGCTCGAGGTGGCCCTGATCTACCGGCGCAGCGCCGGCATGGAGCAGCGCGCCGCCGCGACCCGGCGCGCCACGGGCGTCATCGTCGCGGCCCTTCAGGCCGGTGCCATCGCCGGAGCGCTCTCGGCCGGCGCGACCTCGGCGCTGTTCGGCTCGCTGTGGATGGTGCTGGCCGTGCCGGCGCTGCTGACCGTCGCGGTCGTGTTCGTCATCGTGGGGTTCGTCCCCGATGCCCACGAGCGCCAGTCGGGCAGCCTCGACGGTCGTGGCCTGCTCTGGCTCAGTGCCAGCCTGCTGCTGGTGACCGGCGGCCTCTCGCTGGTGCGGATCTGGGGCGTCGGCTCGCCGTGGCCGTGGACGGCGATCGCGGTCGGTGCCGTCGTGCTCGTCCCGTTCGTCCGCCACGAGCTGCGCGTCGGTGACCCGATCATCGACCTGCGCGTGATGCGCCAGTCCTCGATGTGGCCCGTCCAGTTCACGGCACTGCTCTTCGGCGTCAGCGTGCTGGGCGCCCAGATCCCGCTCTCGACCTTCGCCCAGACCGACCCCGACGTGCACGGCTACGGGCTGGGCCTGAACTCCACCACCGTGGCCCCGATCATCGGCGGCTA
>JBEVDF010000219.1:0-2508 GCA_040514145.1 Aeromicrobium sp. | reverse complement strand
TGCGGAACGTGAGGGTGCGGAAGGTGGAGATGGGCGGTGGCCATGATGCTCTCCGATCGTCTCAAGGTCCGATCGACCCGTGAATCGACTGTACGCCCGGAACTCCGGGACGACAACGGCTCGCCGAGCCCCTCGCGGTGAGCGCCAGAACCTGATTCACTGGACCGTGAACAAGCGTTCACGCCCTCCCCGAACGGACCTTGAGTGACTGTCTCTCCGCCCTCCGCTGCCCCGGCGCAGCGGCCGGAAGCCCCCGTGCGCAGTGCCGCGCTGATCGTGACGACGCTGTCGCTGTGCGGCATCGTCGTCTCGCTTCAGCAGACGCTGCTGCTGCCCCTGTTGCCGATGCTCCCCGACCTCGTGGGCGCCTCGGCTGACGACACGTCGTGGCTGGTGACCGCGACCCTGCTGACCGGCGCCATCGCGACCCCCACCGTCACGCGCCTGGCCGACATGTACGGCAAGCGCCGGATGATCGTGCTGTCGCTCGGAGTCTCGGTCCTGGGCTCGCTGGTCGGCGCGTTCAGCGAGGACCTGGCGCTGCTGATCGTCGCCCGCGCCCTCCAAGGTGTGGGCACCGCGGTCGTTCCCGTCGGCATCGCGATCATGCGCGACGAGCTGCCGCGCGAGAGGATCCCCCTCGGCGTCGCGCTGATGAGCGCCACGCTCGCGATCGGCGCCGGGGTCGGCCTGCCCGTGGCCGGTCTGATCTCCGAGCACCTCGACTGGCACGCGATCTTCTGGGTGACCGGTGCCGTGGGACTGGTCCTGCTCGCCGCGGCGATGGCGGTGCTTCCCGAGTCCCCGGTGCGCACCCGGGGCACGTTCGACTTCCGCGGGGCCGTGCTGCTCTCGGGCGCCCTGACCGCCCTCATGCTGGCCATCTCCAAGGGGTCGATCTGGGGCTGGGGCT
Source organism: Aeromicrobium sp. (assembly GCA_040514145.1). Classification (GTDB taxonomy): domain Bacteria; phylum Actinomycetota; class Actinomycetes; order Propionibacteriales; family Nocardioidaceae; genus Aeromicrobium. Next base: position 1,595 of record JBEVDF010000219.1, on the reverse strand, counting down.
CACCGACGACGCTCGGTCTCGTCGCGACCGGCGGCATCCTGCTTGCGATCTGGGTCCCCGTCGAGCTGCGGACGCCGAGCCCGCTGGTCGACCTGCGCGTCTCGTCACGGCGCGCCGTCGTCCTGGTGAACTCCGCCTCCGTGCTCATCGGGTTCTCGATGTTCGCCAACATGCTGCTCACGACGCAGCTGCTCCAGCTCCCGGACGAGTCGGGCTACGGCCTGGGGCTCGGCGTGCTGGAGACCGGATGGTGGATGGTCCCCAACGCGGCGGCCTTCGGCCTCATGGCGCCCGTGTCAGCCTGGCTCACGCGACGCTTCGGTCCGCAGGTCACGGCCCTGTCCGGCTGCCTCATCATGGGCATCTCCTACATCGCGCGCGTGTTCCTCAGCGACAACCTGACGCAGGTCGTGATCGGCTCGGTCGTGGTCGGTGCGGGCACGGCCATGGTCTACGGCGCGCTGCCCACGATGATCATGCGCGCCGTCCCCGTGACAGAGACGGCCTCCGCGAATGGCCTGAACGTCCTGCTGCGATCGATCGGCACCACGAGCGCCAGCGCCATCGTCGCCGCCGTCACCTCCGCCTCGATCGTGACGATCGGCGGCCAGGAGACGACGAGCGAAGGCGCATTGAAGCTGCTGTTCTGGATCGCGGCGGGCGCCGCACTGCTGAGCGCGGCGGTCACGTTCGCGACCCTGCGGATGCCGGACTTCGCCCCCGAGGCCGACCGCTCCGGCACGGCGACCACGAACCGGCCCACCCGCGTCGTGCGCGGCCGCGTGGTCGACGAGGACGCGCGCCCGGTGCGCAACGCCGTCGTCACCGTGCTGACCACCGAGGGCGCCGCGGTCGACTGGGGCCAGGCCGACTCCGAGGGACAGGTCAGCGTGGCCGTCCCCGGTCGCGGCGACTACTTCGTCGTGACGTCCGCCGACGGCTGGCAGCCGCGGTCGCGCATCGTCACCCTCGAGGACGACTCCCGGCTCCCGCCCCTCGTGCTGCGCCACCGGTTGACGCTCGAGGGCACGATCAGCGACACCGACGGCGCACCCATCCCCGGCGCCCTCGTGATCCTCACCCACCACGCGGGCGAGGCCGTGCACTCGACGCGCACCGACGAGGACGGTCGCTACGACGTGCCCCGCCCGCCGAACGGCCGCTACGTGCTCAGCGCGATCGCGGACAACGGGGCGACGGGCGCACGGCCCGTCACGGTGTGGGAGGCCAACCGAACGGCGGACCTCACGCTGGGGACACCGCTCGCATGACCGCTCAGCCGGATCCGGCGGACCTGCGCGCGTCCGTGTGGCGCGCGGCGGGCGAGCTCTTCGCGCGCAGCGGCTTCGGAGAGGTCACGATCCGGGCCATCGCGGCCCGCGCCGGCACCTCCCCCGCCCTGGTCATGAAGGTGGCCGGCAGCAAGGAGGAGCTCTTCCACCGCACTGCCACGATCACCGCGCCCGAGCTGCCCGACGTGCCGGTCTCGCGCCTGGGCGAGGCCCTCGTCGCCGAGCTGATCGACCGCCAGCGGCGCGGAGACCTCGAGCACCTCGGCCGCGCCCTGATGCTGCGCGTCAACGCTCCGGACCCCG
>JBEVDF010000108.1:0-8608 GCA_040514145.1 Aeromicrobium sp. | reverse complement strand
GCTCCGGCTTCGGCTCGTCCTCCGAGGCCGTGTGACCCTTCGAGTCGTCGTCCTCCTCCAGCGAGTCGAGCAGCGACGGCTGCTCGTGCCCGCCCTTGGCGTCCTCGGCGGCCGGCGCCTCGGGCTCGGTGGCGGCAGCCTCGGGCTCGGTGGCCTCCGGCTCCTCGGTCGCAGGCTCGGCCTCGGCGCCCTCGGGCTCCTCGGCGGCAGCCTCGGCCGTGGCGTCGGCGTCAGGCTGGCCGAGGCCCTCCTGGCGCTCGGACTGGGCCGGACCGTCTTCGGACTCCGAGCCGAACTCCGGGGCCGCGACGGAGTCGCCGGTGGCCTCGGGCTCGGGGTCGGACTGGGCCGGCTCGTCCTCGGGCTCGGTGGCCACGGCGACGGGCTTGGTGCCCTCGTGGTCGGCCGCGCCCTCGGGGGTGGCGTCGCCGGACTCGAAGATGCCGCCGCCGGTGCCCTTGTCGTCCACCGCGATGTTGTGCTTCGCGGCCACCTCGGCGTCCGCCTCGCGGCTCGCGCTGTCCGGCTCGTCGAGGTCGCCGGCGTCGGTCGGAGCATCGGCGGACTCGTGCGCGTCCGCGGCGGCGCCCACCGACTCGGTGTCGGTCAGCGTGCCGGGATCGGCCTCGGCCGCGGGTCCGGGCTCGGCGTCCTCGGGCTCGTCACCGGAGCCGTGCGACTCCTCGGCCGCGGCGGCGATGAGCGCCTCGGCCTCGGTGACCACGTCCTCCTCGGAGCGCTTGACCGCCTGCAGCAGCAGCTGCGCGACGTCGAGCACCTCGACGTTGACCAGCGACTCGTCCTCGGCCTGCTTGGCCGTGAGGCCGTCGGCCAGCATGACGCGGCAGAAGGGGCAGCCGACCGCGATCTGCTCGGCGCCGGTGCTGATGGCCTCCTCGGTGCGGTTGATGTTGATCCGCGAGCCGATCTTCTCCTCCATCCACATGCGGGCACCGCCGGCGCCACAGCAGAAGGAGCGCTCCTTGCTGCGGTCCATCTCGACGTAGTCCGCACCCGTGGCGCCGATCAGCTCGCGCGGGGGCGAGTAGACCTGGTTGTGGCGGCCCAGGAAGCAGGGGTCGTGGTAGGTGACCTTGGCGGCGGGCGCGGCGGGCGCGACCGGCTTGAGCTTCTTCTCGCGCACGAGGCGGTTCAGCAGCTGCGTGTGGTGCACGACCTCGAGCTCGACGCCTAGCTCCTTGTACTCGTTCTTGAGCGTGTTGAAGCAGTGGGCGCAGGTGGAGACGACCTTCTTGACCTTCGTCTCCTCGAAGACCGCGGCGTTCTCCATCGCGAGCTGCTTGAAGACGATCTCGTTGCCGGCGCGACGGGCGGAGTCGCCCGTGCAGGTCTCGCCGTCACCCAGGACCGCGAACGTGACGCCCGCGATGTCGAGCAGCTCGGCGACGGCCTGCGTGGTCTTCTTCGCGCGGTCCTCGTAGGCGCCGGCGCAGCCGACCCAGAACAGCCACTCGACCTCGTCGAGCGACTCGATGTCGACGCCGACCTGCTTGACCTCGAAGTCGAGGTCCTCGGCCCACTTCATGCGGTCGCGCGGGTTCATGCCCCACGGGTTCCCCTTGCGCTCGAGGCCCTTGAAGATGTTGTTGAGCTCGGCGGGGAAGTTGGACTCGACGAGCACCTGGTAGCGGCGCATGTTGTCGATGTGGTCGACGTGCTCGATGTCGACGGGGCACTGCTGGACGCAGGCGCCGCAGTTGGTGCACGACCACAGGACGTCGGGGTCGATGACGCCGAAGAGGTCCTCGGTGCCGATCAGCGGGCGCTCCAGCTCGCGCTGCTGCTCCTCGGTGAGGGTCTCCGGATCGGCGCCGAGCAGCGGCACCTTCGCGTAGGCGTGCTCGCGCAGGCCCATCATCAGGAGCTTGGGCGACAGCGGCTTCTCGGTGTTCCAGGCGGGGCACTGGCTCTGGCAGCGGCCGCACTCGGTGCAGGTCGAGAAGTCGAGGATGCTCTTCCAGCTGAAGTCCTCGACCTTGCCGACGCCGAGCTTCTCGAACTCCTCCTCCTCCATGTCCTCCATGGTCTCGAGGTCGAGCGGCTTGCCGGCGACGTAGAGGGGGACGAGGGCGCCCAGCGCGGTGCCGCCGTCGGCCTCGCGCTTGAAGTAGATGTTGAACCAGGCCAGGAAGCGGTGCCAGGCGACACCCATGGTGAGGTTCTTGCCGATCACCATCAGCCAGACGGTGGCCGAGACGACCTTGATGACCGCGAGCACGGTGATGGCGGCCTCGAGACCCGTGACGGACAGTCCGGACCACAGCGTCTCGCCGATCCAGGCGGTGGTCGGGAAGTGCAGTGCGCTCGCGTGGGAGTCGCCCTCGATGCTCATCAGCTGGTACTCGGCGCCGCGGACGAGGATGCCGGCGGCGCACTCGAGCGCGACCATCGCCTCGACGAAGTAGGCCTGGCCGAAGCGCGAGCCGAAGAAGCGGCTCTGGCGGCCCTGCGAGCGCGGGTGGTTGAGCTGGCGGATCACGATGAGCGCGGCGATGCCGATCAGGCCGAGCCAGGCGATGGCCTCGCTGACCCACTCGAACAGGAAGAAGTGGCCGATGATCGGCAGCACGAGGTGGGGGTTCCAGACCTGCAGGTAGGCGGTCGCGACCGCGCTGCTGAGGATGATGAAGCTGAAGAAGACGGCCCAGTGCAGGATGCCGACCCACTGCCACTGGAGCATGCGGGTGTGGCCGAGCGTCTCGACGAGCATGTTCTTGGTCCGGCTCGCCGGGTTGTCGGTGCGGCCGTACGCCGGGGTGCCGGCGCGGATGACTCCGAGCATCCGCTTGATCCCGGGTGCCAGGTAGTACACCGCCAGCGCCGTCGAGACGAGCGTGATCACTCCGGCGATGATGTTGATCGGTTCCATGCCGATTCCTCTCGCGGTTCAAGCAGTTGATGCTGACACTAATCTGCGGCACTGCGGGCCGCTCAGTTAGGCCAGCCAAAGCCGTGCCTGAATGTTACCTATCAGTAGGAACGGGCACGCAGGCGATGGCCGCGAGGGGGAAGACGGCGGCGGCGGCGAACGCCCAGCCGTAGCCCGCGTACTGCACGATCGCGCCCATCACCGGGGGCACGGCGGCCGACGTCAGGTACTGGCCGGTGTTCTGGATCCCGAAGGCGCGCCCGGACCAGCGGGACCCGGCGATCTCGGCCACGGCGGTGAAGGCCAGGCCGTTGTCGGCCACGGTGATCACCGTCGCGGCGACCATGACGACGACCGCCACGGGCGATCCGTCCAGGAGGGCGAGCACGAGCATCACGACGGTGGCGGCGACCGCGACCTGGCGCATGGGTCCGAGCCGGTCGCCGACGCGGTCGGACCACCAGCCCGCTGCGATGCGGCCGGCGGCGCCGAGCACCTGCGAGGCCGCGTAGAGGCCACCCGCGGCGGCCGGGGTCCAGCCGTGCTGGTCGATCAGCCACAGCAGCATGAACGTCCACACCACGTACTGCGGGATCACGAGCAGCGCGGAGGCAGCATGGATCCGGGCCAGTCGCCGGTCCCCCCGATAGGGGTTGGCGCCGGCGGCCGCATCCTCGCTCTCGTGGCGCGGTGGGTCCACGACGGTCGCGGCGACGAACACGGTGGCGACGGCCGAGACGACCAGGCACAGCGCCACGATCCACGCGACGCCGCGGGGCTGCACGGCCGCCGGCACGACGAGGGCGGCCAGGCCGACGCCCAGTGGCAGGCCGGTCTGGCGAATGCCCATCGCGAGCCCGCGCCGGCGCGCCGGGAACCAGCCCACGACGAGTCGACCGCTGGCGGAGTTGGAGCTGCCCGCGGCCACGCCACAGAGCCCGAACCCCAGGGCCAGGACGATCGCATCGTCGGCGCGGGCGCCCGCGAGCGCCACAGCGCACCCGGCGACGAGCAGCGCGAGTCCGCAGGACAGGGTGATGCGCTCACCGACGCGGTCGACGATCGCTCCCCACGCCACGAGCGTGAGCAGGGTGCCGACCAAGGGGGCGGCCGCGAGGGCGCCGCTGGCGACGAGCGACAGTCCCTCGTCGAGGTGCAGGTGGGGGATCAGGAGCAGCGGCGTGCTGACCACGGCGGTCGCGGTGACCTGGGCCACCATCGCCGCGACGAGCATGAGCCACGGGCTCGGGCGACGGGTCCCGGGCCGGGCCGCCCCGCGGCTCACGCCAGGGCGCCGACGTGCGCCATCGCCTGCTGGAGCAGGACGCCGCGGCCTCCCTCGAGCTCGTTGAGGACCGGCGCGGCGAGGGCCTCCCGCGGCGTCAGCCACGAGAGCTCCAGCGCGTCCTGGCGCGGATCGCACTCGCCGGTGACGGCCACGACGTAGGCCAGGGCGACGGCGTGCTGGCGCGCGTCGTGCAAGGGGGTCACACCCGGCATCGGGAAGTACTCGGCCACCGTGAACGGCACGATGTCGGCCGGCAGCTGCGGGAACGCCGTGGGCCCGAGGTCCTTCTCCAGGTTGCGCATGAGCGCGCTGCGGATCGGCTCGCCGTGCAGCACGCGACCCGACACGAACGAGCGCGCCATGGTGCCGGTGGTGGGCGACCCGCGCAGCAGCAGGCCGATCTGCTCGACCTGGCCGAGGCTGTCCAGCCGGACCGGGATCGCCTCGACGTAGAGGATCGGGACGCGGGAGCGGGTCTCCTCCAGCTGGAAGTCGGAGAGCCAGCCGGGGTTCGGGTCGGGGGTGCGCACGGAGGGCATGCGCCCATTGTGGTCGATGTCCGGTCGTCGGCAGCGCACGTCATCTCCGAACAGCGGTTGTCACTGGGAGTTACAGCATTTAGGGTGAGCCACATCACACCAAGGTCCGTCCGCTGCCGGAGGGCGGACCTGCCGGAGGAAGGCCTGTCCGTGAGTTGGATTTCCCGAACGTCCCATCGAGTCGCCGCGGGTGCCGCGGCCGGAGGCGTGGCCGCTGCCGCGTTGGTCGGAGTGGGGCTGCTGTCCCCGGCGACCGCCGCCGACGTTCCCTTGGAGAAGTCCTTCTCCTACGCGTGCCAGGTGGAGGCCGGCGGCCTCGACCTCGGCGAGCACGCGATCGGGGTCCTCGCCTCGACGACGGTTCCCGAGTCGGTCGCGCCGGGCGACGTGATCTCGCCGCGGGCCGTGAACATCACGCTGACGCTGCCCGAGCTGCTGCGGCAGTCGACCGCGATGCTGCTGCAGGGGCGTGAGGCGGACGGCGCCTCGTCGGACTCGGCCGTCACGTTGACCACCGGCGGGCAGGCGACCACCGTCGCCATCCCGAACCTGAGCGCGGCCCGCACGCCGATCCCGCAGGTGGCGAACGTGCCGTGGACCATCCCGGCCGCCGGCACCGTCCCCGAGATCACGACGCCGGACTACGCGGCCGACTCGGTGATCCTGGGCATGCCGAAGAACTTCTCGATCGCGGCCACCATCTACAAGGCCGACAACTCCACGATCCCGGCCAGCCTGATCTGCGTCGGTCCCGAGGATCTGGCGCTCGGCACGATCGACGTCACCGAGCCCACGTCCGAGCCGTCGAGCGAGCCCACCTCGGAGCCGACCACGGAGCCGACGACGGAGCCGACCACGGACCCCACGACGGAGCCGACGACGGAGCCGACCACGGAGCCGACGACGGAGCCGACTACGGAGCCGACCACCGAGCCGACGTCGGAGCCGACCACCGAGCCGACGACGAATCCCACCGACCCGCCGCCGGCTGGGGACGTGGACCTGTCGAAGAGCTTCGATTACACGTGCGACGTGACCGCCGGCGGGCTCAACCTGGGCTCGCACGTCATCGGCGTCCTCGCCGAGACGGCGATTCCCGGTCGCGTCCAGGTCGGCGAGGTCATCTCCGAGCGCGGCGTGACCATCACGCTCACGCTCCCGGAGCTGCTGCGCCAGTCCACCGCGATGCTGCTGCAGGGCCGCGAGGCCGAGGGCAGCTCGACCGACTCGTCGGTCACGTTGACCACCGGCGGACAGACGTCCACCGTCGCCATCGCCGACCTCAGGGCGGCGCGCACGCCGATCCCGCAGGTCGCGAACGAGCCGTGGCGCATCCCGGCCACCGGCACCGTGCCGCCGATCACCGTGCCCGACTACGCCGACGTGTCGGTGAAGCTGGGCATGCCGCAGAACTTCACGATCGCCGCGACGATCCACAAGGCGGACGGCACGACCGTCCCGGCCCATCTGACGTGCGCCGGCCCGAGCGAGCTCGGCCTGGGCTCGATCCCGGTCGGCGACGCGCCGTCGGAGGAGCCCACCACGGCGCCGACGACGACTCCGACCTCGGAGCCGACGACGGAGCCGACGACCGAGCCCACCTCTGAGCCGACGACCGAGCCGACCTCGGAGCCGACGACCGCGCCCACCACGGACCCGGGCACGGATCCGGGCGACGACCCCGCCGACGACGAGGTCGAGCTGGTCAGCACCGACGTCCTGTCGCCGGGCGACACCCTCACGTTCACCTTCGGGCCGAAGTGGATCGGCAAGGAGCTGAAGTTCGAGCTGCACTCCGACCCGATCGCGATGGGCACGCGCGTCGTGAACACCGCGGGCGAGGCCTCGGTGCGCATCCCGACGAACGCGCCGCTGGGCTCGCACACGGTCAAGGTGCTGAGCCGTGGCGTGGTCATCGCCGAGGTCCCCGTGGAGATCGTCGCCGCTGATGCGAGCGACGACATGACCGACGACGAAGAGGTCAGTGACGACTACCTCGCTGCCACCGGCGGCCCGGTACTCGGTGCCGCCGTGCTCGGCGGTGCGCTCGTCCTGGCTGGTGCCGCGGTGATGCTGCTGCGCCGCCGCACGCGTCGCGACTGACGGTCACGCGGGGAGCGGGGGTGGGTCTGCGGACCCGCCCCCGCTGCCGTGTCCGGCGCAGGAGGCTAGGCTGGCGGCACACGACAGGGGAGCGCCATGCAGAGGGCGCTGAGAGTGCGGAACAGCCGCAGACCCTTGAACCTGCTCCGGTTAGCACCGGCGAAGGGAGTCAGCTATGAATTCTGCTGTCACATCCACCTCCATCACCCGGTACCGCACCATCGACCTGGTGACGATCGCGATGCTCGGCGTCGCGTTCGGCGTCGTCTTCTGGGGTTGGGGGAAGTTCTACGACGTCATCGACCTCGGTGCCGCCGTGGGCTTCAAGCCCGCGGCCGCCCTGCTCGGCGGCATGTGGCTGATCGCCGGCGTCGTCGGCGGCCTCATCGTCCGTAAGCCCGGTGCCGCGTTCGCCACCGAGTTCATCGCCGCGCTCACGTCGATGCTCGTCCTGGGCGGCACCTCCTGGGGCAGCACCGTGCTGCTCTCGGGCATCGTGCAGGGCCTCGGCGCGGAGCTGATCTTCGCCCTGTTCCTCTACCGCCGGTTCGACCTCCTGACCGCCGTGCTCGGCGGTGCCCTCGCGGGTCTGCTCGAGGCCTTCTACGAGTGGAAGTATTACTTCCCCGACTGGGACCTGCAGTGGCGCCTCGCCCACCTGGGCTTCCTCGTCACGTCGGGCATCGTCATCGCCGGCTTCGGCGGCTGGCTGCTCGTGCGGTCGTTGGCGAAGGCGGGTGCGCTCGACTCGTTCGGCTCCGGGAGGCCGTGAGCGCGTGACCATCGCGTTCCGCGACTTCTCCTGGACACCTCTCCACGGGAGTCGCCGCACGCTCGACGGGCTCGACCTGCGGGTCGAGCCCGGCGAGCGGGTCCTCCTCGTCGGACCGAGTGGCAGCGGCAAGTCCACGGCGCTGCACGCCGTCGCCGGCGCCCTCGGCGCGACGCTGGTGGGGGAGGCGTCCGGGTCGGTCGAGGTCGACGGGCGCATCGGCATGGTCACGCAGAACCCCTCGAGCTCGATCGTCGCCGACCGGGTCGGCCGCGACGTCGCGTTCGGCCCCGAGAACCTGGGGCTGCCGCGCGACGAGATCTGGCGGCGCGTGGACGCGGCGCTCGAGTCGGTCGGCCTGCCGTACGACCGTGAGCGGTTCACGAGCGCGCTGTCGGGGGGCGAGCGTCATCGTCTCGCCCTCGCCGGCGCGCTCGCGACCGATCCCGACGTGCTGCTGCTCGACGAGCCCACCTCGATGCTGGATCCGGCGCTGGTGGAGGTCGTGCGCGACGCCGTGCTGGCGGTGGTGGGCGACCGCTCCCTCGTGGTGGTGGAGCACCGGTTCGAACCGTGGCTCGACCATGTCGACCGGGTCGTCGTGCTCGACCGGGGCCGTCTCGTCTTCGACGGATCGGTCGCGCGGTTCCTCACCGCCGCGGTGCCCGACGCCCTGTGGATGCCCGGTCGCCCCACCCCGGTGCCGGTGGAGGTCCCCGCGGAGCTCCTCGTGCCGGTGGAGCCGGCCAGGGTCCGCGTGAGCGACCTCGTCGTTGACCAGGTCACGCGCGGGCTGCGGGGCTCGGAGCGCACGCGTGCGGTCTCGGGCCTCACCCTCGACCTCGACCCCGGCACCCTGACCGCACTCCTGGGCCCGAGCGGGGCCGGCAAGTCCACGGCGCTGCTGGCGCTCGGTGGGCTCATCGATCCCGTGTCCGGTGTCGTGGAGGCGCCGCCCAGCCTGGGCTGGTGCCCCCAGGACCCCGAGCTCGGCTTCGTCGCGACCTCGGTGCGCG
>JBEVDF010000093.1:0-2674 GCA_040514145.1 Aeromicrobium sp. | reverse complement strand
ACCTGACGGGGCAGCGCGTCGCCGTCGTCGGCACCGGAGCCAGCGCGATCCAGTTCATCCCGCACGTCGCCGAGCAGGCGGCCGAGGTCGTGGTGTTCCAGCGGACCCCGTCGTACATCCTGCCCAAGCCCGATCAGACCTTCGGCCACCACTACCGCCGGGTCCTGCGGCACCTCCCGGGCGCCCTGGTCGGCGAGCGGGCGACGTGGTGGACGTTCGGCGAGCAGTTCTCCCGCGGTCTCGACGATGACTCGCGGGTCGGCAAGATCATCAAGACCGTCGCGCTCAAGCACCTCCAGCACAAGATCAAGGACCCCGACCTGCGAGCCAAGCTGACCCCGGACTACCCCGTGGGCTGCAAGCGGATCCTGTTCGCCAACACCTACTACCCCGCGATCGCCCAGCCGCACGTCCACCTGGTCACCGAGGCGATCACCGAGGTCACCCCGACCGGCGTCGTGGCGGCCGACGGCACGGTCCACGAGGTCGACGTCATCATCTACGCGACGGGCTTCGACGCGCAGGAGTTCCTCGAGTCGATCGACATCACCGGCGTCGGCGGCCAGAAGCTCGCCGCGCAGTGGGCTGACGGCGCCCGGGCCTATCTCGGCATCTATGTCCCGCACTTCCCGAACCTGCTGGTCACCTACGGCCCCAACACCAATCTCGGTGGCGGCTCGATCATCTTCATGCTGGAGGCGCAGGCCCGGCACATGCGACAGGCGATCGACCGGCTCCGCAGCGGCTCCTACCGGACCGTCGAGGTCACCCCGGAGGCCGAGGAGGCGTACGACCGGGAGATCCAGGACCAGCTGGGCCACTCGGTGTGGGCGCACTGCGACAGCTGGTACCGCCACGCGTCGGGCCGCATCACCTCGAACTGGCCCGGATCGACCCACCCGTACGCCCAGCGCACCAAGGCGCTGGAGCCCGACGCCTTCCAGTGGGCATGAGCTACCCCGCCGAGCCGTGGGACCTGCACGGCCATGCCTATGTCGGCGCGTGGCTCGTGCCGCGTGCCGACCTGCCCGCGCCGCACTCGCCGGCGACCAGGCCGATCACGATCTTCGGGCGGGGCATCGTCTCGGCGGCGTTCTTCGTCTACGAGGAGCCGAGCCCCCTGACGTACGACGAGATCATGGCGACGGTCCTCGTCCGCGAGGGCTGGCGGCTGCGCGTGTCCATCACGCACATCTGGGTCAACTCCGCCGACTCCCGCGACGGTGGCCGAGAGCTGTGGGCGATCCCCAAGGGCCTGGCCGACTTCCGGGTCACGCCCCACCGGACGTACGTCGCCGAGGGCATCGGGACGCTGGCGCTGCGGGCGGTACGTCGCCTGCCCTGGCGGTTGCCGCTCGCGTTCCGGATCGCTCAGGACCGCGCCGGCACCCTGCAGGTCTCCCCTGTCGCCGGCCGGGCCAGGCTCGGCCTCGCGGGGGCGCGGTGGTCGTTCACGCCGGACGGACCGATCGGCTTCCTCGCCGGGCGCAGGCCGCTCGTGACGCTCGCCGTCCGACCGTTCGCCCTGCTGTTCGGCCGCAAGGGCTCGTAGAGCCCGTCAGCGGCCGTCGACGAGCTGCTTGACGGCCGCGGTCGTGCGTGGCGCAGCTCTCTCGAGCACGTCCTCCACGGGTCGCGCCACGGCGGCCACGGGGTCAGTCCTCACCGGGGCGGTCACCACGCCGGCGAGCTTCACGACGGCGGCCACGGGCGCCCCGGTGGTGGCACTCGGCGCGGCCGCGGCGGCCGCCGGCTCCCTCCCCGCGGTGGGTGGCGTGGCGGGCGTCGGCGCGGGTGCGGCAGTCCGGGAGCGCTCCGGCACGGTGCGCGGCCGCGGCACCGCCCGCTCGGCGGGCTCGGCTGCGTCGACCGACGCAGCCGGCAGCACCCGCGCGGCCTGCTGCGTCGCCACGTGATCCTGCGTGGCAGGCAGCGAGCCGGTCATGAGTCTCACGGTCGCGACCGCGGCGGCCGCCGGCAGCGCGAGGGCGACGAGGGTCCCCTTGCCTGCGGTGACCAGGTGGGTCGCGGCCAGGACGAAGCCACCGCCGACGGACGTCGCGGCGACTGACGTGGCCGCCACCGCGCCGACCTCGCGGTTGACCTCCTGCAGGTCGAGGTGGATCGCGACGCACGCGTCGCAGGTCTTGAGGTGCGCGTGAACCTGCTCCTGGTCGCGCATCGTCGCGGTGCGGCGCACGACCCCGGCCAGCAGCCGGCGGACGTGGCGGCAGACCGCCTCGGAGGGCTGGACGGTCGGGTTGACGTGCTGCTGGAGGTAGGCGTCGCGCAGGCCGGAGCGGGCCCGGTAGACGAGCGCCGACACGGTGTTGGGCCTGAGACCCATCGCGTCCGCGATCTCGTGGGGCTTGCGGCCCTCGACGTCGAGCTGCCACAGCACGGTCTGCCAGCGGTCGGGCAGTGACTCGTACGCCGCGCGGACCGTGATCTTCTCGAACGCGTCGAGCTGGCCGTCGCCGAAGGGCACGACGGTGTCGATCTGGCTGTCGTCGTCGGTCGGCATGACGCGCTTGTTGGCCCTGGCGCGCCGGCCCGACTCGTGCCGGATCGTCGTGAAGAGATAGGCCCGGAAGGCCTGGTCGGGGCCCTTGCCCCGACGGAGCAGGTCGAGCACCTGGGCGAAGGCCTCGGCCACGACGTCCTCGGACTCCTC
>JBEVDF010000031.1:0-28410 GCA_040514145.1 Aeromicrobium sp. | reverse complement strand
GATGATCCGGTCGCGGTTGTTGTGGTTGGTGACCAGATACGAGCCCCTCTTCGCGTCGGTGGTGTAATGTAAGCCGGCCGGCGCAGGGATGGCGAGGTTGAAGAGCCGTTAGTTGTGTAAAAGGGCGGAGAGCCGGGGTGGGGCGGGGTGGGGGTGGCGCGGGGGGGGGGGCCCCGCGCTCCCCCCCCCCGCCCCGCGCGTTTGTGGGGGGGGGTTTGGGGGCCTTGGCACCCCACCCCCGCGACCGTCTGCGCGTCGATGGTCAACTGACCGCCGCCGAGCCGAGGTAGGCCTCCTTGACCTCGTCGTTCTGGGACACCTCGGCCATCGAGCCGGTGGCGACGATCGTGCCCTGGTTGAGGACGACGACCGTGTCCGCCAACGCGTTCACCGCCTGCAGGACGTGCTCGATCATGACGATCGCCACCCCGGCGTCGCGGCACGCACGGACCTGCTCGATCACGACGTCGACCTCTGCGGGCGTGAGGCCAGCCATGACCTCGTCGAGCAACAGGATCTTCGGCTTGGCCGCCATGCCGCGTGCGCAGTCGACGATGCGGACCATCGCCGTGGGAATGTCTCCCAGCGCCCGGCCGCGGTACTGCCACAGACCGAACCGCTTCAGCTCCTCCTCCGCGATCGCGTTCGCCTCGCGGTACGAGCCCGCGGTGCGGTAGGCCGACATCGCCACGCACTCGAACACGTTCAGCTCAGCGACGTTCCCTGAGACCTGGAAGGTCCGCGCGACGCCCTCAGCGAACACCTTCGCCGGCGCCATCCCGGAGATCTCGTCGCCGTCGAGGCGGATGGATCCCGTATCGGGCGTGAGGTAGCCCGAGACCAGGTTGACCAAGGTGGACTTGCCCGCGCCGTTGGGACCGATCAGGGCCGTGACCTTCCCGGACTCGGCCGTGAAGGACACGTCGGTCAGCACCTTCAAGCCACCGAACCGCTTGGCGACACCCGTGACCTCAAGCATGAGCGACCTCCTTCTCCGTCTCGTTGCGTCGTTCGTCCTCCAGGTCGTCGGGTCCCGGTTCGCTGCCGTCGCCGAACAGGCGCTCCAGCAAGGCGTTCCACATCGGCACGATGCCGTCGGTCCCGAACCGCACCAGCAGGATCACGATGACGGCGTACATGATCTGCGTGTAGCTCGACACGTTCGAGCTGGACACGTCGAACGACCGCAGCACCTCGTCGAGCGCGGCGATGCCGATGCCGGCGACGATCGGTCCGGCGAGGGTCGCCGAGCCGCCGATGATCGCGCCGACCATCATCGCGATGCCGATCTCCATGTTGAGCACGGAGTCGTAGCTGACGAAGTTGGTGTACTGCGCCATGAGCGAGCCGCTCACCGCGGTCAGGCCCATGCTCAGGCCCATCGCGCCCGCCTGGTTGCGCACCACGTCGATGCCCATGCTGGCCGCCATCTGGGGGTCCTCGCGGATGAAGGCGAGCGACCGTCCGAAACGGGTCCGCTTCACCATCCATGCCGTGCCGATCACCATGGCCGCGAGCATCACGAGGGCGACGTAGTAGAGGGGCACCGGGTTGGTGAACCACTGCAGGTGCAGCAGCCCCTCGTCGGCCGTGAGGTTCTGCAGTCCCTCGTTGCGGCCGGTGACGGACCACGATGCGGCGATCCCGGCCAGCGCCAGTGACAGCGCGAGGGTGCCGAGCGCGAAGAAGAACGCGTTCACGCCGAACCGGCTCATGATCACGCTGACCACGACGCCGACGACGGCGGACAGGGCCATGCCGACGAGGATCGCCAGCCAGACGTTCCAGCCGTGGGTCCACGTCAGGATCGCCACCGCGAAGGCCCCGATCCCGAAGGCGGCCACGTGGGCCAGCGAGAGCAGGCCGGCGAGACCGCCGGCGATGTTCCAGGTGAAGTTGCGCATCGCGAAGATCAGCGCGACGAAGCCGACGCTGACCAGCGGCGCCTCGACGGCGAGCGGATAGATCACCGCCACGACGATCGCGACCGTCGCGATGACCGCGTTGATCTTCTTCACCGGGGTGTCGAAGCGCGCGAAGAGCTCACGGATCGTCATGAGGTGGACACCTTCCTACGCAGCACGAGTCCTTGCGGCCGAACGAGGATGACCGCCAGGAAGAGCAGATAGATCGCCGACGTCGCCAGCGATCCCGAGACGAGGATGCTTCCGGCAGCCTCGGCGATGCCGAGCAGGATGCCGGCGGAGAGGACGCCCCACATCGACTCGCTGCCACCGACCACCACGACGATGAACGCCTTGATGGTGAGGTCCAGGCCCAGGTGCGGCGAGACCGGCTGGAACGGGATCAGCAGGGCACCGGCGATCGCGGCGATCGCCGCGCCGAGGGCGAACGTCGCCCGGTAGACCCGGGTGTAGTTGATGCCCACGTGGACCGCGCCCTCGAGGGACTGCGAGCACGCGCGCATCAGGGCGCCGAACCGCGTCCGGTAGACCAGCCAGGAGACGGCGAGCGCGAGCACGAGGCTCACCACACCGGCGGCCAGTCGGCCCGACCCCACCGTCACACCGAGCACCTGGATGGCGTCGAACGGCCACGGGTTCGCGATCTTCTGGTACGGCTCGGGGAACGCGATCTGGAAGGCGTACTGCATCGCCAGGCCGAGGCTGATGGTGATCACCAGCTGGGCGTGCCCGGGCTTTTGCAGCGTGGCCTCGATGAGCGTTCGCTCGACCACGTAGCCGAAGACCCCGGCCAGGGCCACCACCACGAGGGTTCCGGCCACGTAGGCGCCGAAGGAGGTCGGCGCCACCCACAGCAGGCCGTACATGCCGATCAGCACGAAGAAGCCGTGGGCGAAGTTCACGACGCGCATGACGCTGAAGATCAGGTAGAGGCCCAGGCCGATCAGCGCGTAGATGAGGCCTTGGAGCACCCCCGTCATGAGGATCTGGGTCAAAGTCGACATCAGCCGATTCCTTTCTCTTCACCGGCGGGGACCACACCGAGATAGCCCGACTCCAGCAGCTGCGAGCCGCGGAGGTCGTCGCTGGACTCCGATGCCACGACCGCGCCGGCGTCGAGGACGTGCGCCCACGAGGACATCGAGAGCGCTTGGTGCACGTTCTGCTCGACGAGCAGGATGGACAGGCCCGTCTGGGAGACTTCACGAATCGTCGCCATGATCGAGTCGATGACGACGGGGGCCAGCCCCAACGACGGCTCGTCGAGGATGAGCAGCCGCGGACGCAGCGCCAGTCCACGAGCCATCGCGAGCATGCTTCGCTCGCCGCCGCTCAGCGTGCCGGCGAAGTTCGTGGCTCGCTCCCTCAGACGGGGGAAGAGGTCGTAGAGCTCGTCCCGGGTGTACGTGACGCCGTCCGACCTCGTGGTCTTGGTCTGCACGATGTCGAGGTTCTCCGCCACGGTCATGGCCGGGAAGAGCCGGCGCTCCTGGGGTACGACGACCAGTCCGCTGTTGACGAGGTCCCAGGGCTTGCGGCCCCGGACGTCCTCGCCGAAGAGCTCGAACCTGGTGGCGCGCGTGGGCAGGATGCCCAGCACCCCTTCGATGAAGGTGGTTTTGCCGGCTCCGTTGGAGCCGACCAGTGCGACCAGGGACCCGCCCGGGATCGTCAGGTCGATGGACCTGACGATCTCCGAGCGGCCCCGCCACACACTGAACTGCTCGACGAGCAATGCGGTGTCCATGGCGAATTCCTCGATTTCCGTCAGCGCTTCGGGTAGGTGATCTCGCCGGTGGCGACGTCGGCCGGGAACACCGGCAGGTACTTCCCGCCCTGGATCTGCGTCACCAGGCCGACGGCTGCGGCGTTGAAGCCCTTCTCGTCGAACTCGACACCGTGGCTGACGATGTACAGGCCGTCCTCGTCGCCGTTGATGCCGGCGATGTCGACCTCGCGCAGCGCCTTGGAGATCGCTTCCTTGTCGTTGACGTCGTCGACCTCACGCAGCGCCTCGGCCACCACGGCACCCGCCGAGTAGTAGTAGGCGCCGACGCCGTCGGGCACCTGGCCGTCGTACGCCTCCTTGTAGTCGTCGACGAAGCCCTGCGGCGTCTGCTTGGCGTTCTCTCCCGCCTCGAGCTCAGCGGTCCAGTAGTTGCCGGCGATGTCGCCGTCAGCGGCCTCCGCGCCCACGGTCGGGATGAACTGGGCGTTCGTGTTGCCGCCCAGCGCGCCCACGGTGGCCTTGGGCTGCCAGCCCGAGTCCTGCAGCGCGGGGTAGAACTGGAACGCGCTCTGCGGGTTGCCACCGAAGATCAGCAGATCCGGGTTCGCGGCCTTCGCCTTTGCCACGAGCGGACCGAAGTCACTGGTCGAGGCCTCGTCGAACGAGATCGTGTCGATCAGGTCGACGTCCGGGTACTCCTCCTTCAACGTCCTCTCCCAGGCGATCTTCGCCTCGGGGTACGCCCCGGTGCTGGCGTGGATCATGAAGGCCGTCTTGATCGGGTCGCCGGCCTTCTCGGCACCCTCGGCCGCCGCGCGGACCGACTGCGCGGCCCAGCCCTGGTCGGCCAGGACCGACGGCGCGAGCTTGAACACGTACTTGCGACCCTCGCCGATGATCACGTCGCCGGCCTCCATGGGCACGAGCAGCGGGACCTTCAGCTGGTCCGCCGCCTGGGCGCCGGTCGCGGTCAGCGGCGTCGAGGACGCGCCGAGGATGATGTTGACGTCCTCACCGACGAGGCGACGCATCAGCGCCGGGACCTCCTCGGGCTTGGAGCGGTTGTCCAGGGCCACGACCTCGAGGTCGCGGCCATCGATGCCGCCCGCCTCGTTGATGTCCTCGACGGCCAGCTTGAAGGAGTTGAGGCTCTGCACGCCGTAGGGAGCGGCGATGCCCGTCAGGGCCGCCACCACACCCACCTTGATCGGCCCGTCGCCGCTGCCGCCTTCATCGTCCCCGCCGGCGCATGCCGAGAGGAGCAGGGTGCCGGCCAGGGGCAGCGCAATGACAGCCCGCAACGCCGAGTTGGCTCGGCCTCGTCGTGTCGACTTCATGGTCAAACTTCCTTTCGGGGGGGTGGTGGGCTCAGTGAGCCCGTGGCGCTCCGGTGCGGGCCGACTCATCGGCCACTCCAGATCGGTTCTCTCTTCTCGCGGAAGGCGCGAGCGCCCTCCGCACGGTCCTGGCTGAGATACGGGCTGGGACCGGGGTCGAGCCGCAGCGCGGCGGCGATGGGCAGGGTTGAGCCGAGGTTCACCATCGCCTTGTAGCGGCGGACGGTGACGGGGGCGCGAGAGGCGATGAGCTCGGCCGTGCGTCGGGCATCGGCCTCCAGCTCATCGGCCGGCACGGCCCGGGAGACGAAGCCGATCCGCTCGGCGTGCGCGGCCTCGAAGGGCTCGGCGCCGTAGAGGATCTCGAAGGCGTGCGTGTGGGCGACCAGGCGCGGGAGCATCTGGCTGCCGAAGTTCGCGCCGAGCCCGACCTTGGCCTCCGGCAGGAGGAAGCGAGCGTCGTGGGAGGCCAGCCTGATGTCGCACGCCATCGCCAGCTCCATGCCGCCGCCGACGACCCATCCGTCCAGGACGGCGATGGTGGGCTTCCGGCATTCGAGCACCGTCTCGTAGACGTTCCGGGCCGAGCCGTGCATCGGCTCATAGGGGTGGGCCCCCTGGTCGTCGCCGGACGCCATCTCCTTGAGGTCGGCGCCCACCGAGAACGCCCGGCGGATCGTGGAGCCGAGCGTCACCGCGCGGACCCGGTCGTCCCGGTCCAGCTCGACGAAGGTGTCGACGAGCTGCGCCTGGAGGGAGGAGCTGAGCGCGTTGAGGCGGTCGGGGCGGTTCAGCCGGACCTCGGCGACCGCGCCGCGGCGCTCGACCAGCAGCTCCGGGCCGGAGTCGACGTCGGCGATGTCGACGGCGGTCACCATGGGACGGACTCCCCCACCCCGCGGGACGCGACGAGCGGATGCGGCGGGGTCAGGACCTCCCACAGGCCCGGCGCCTCGGGGAAGACGAGGCGGTCGCCGAGGTAGTGCGCCCACTCGTGCTGCGTCCCGTACTCGTCCTGCCAGCTCCACAGGCGCCTCGTGAACAGGTGCAGGCGGTGCTCCTCGGTGGCGCCGATCGCGCCGAACACCTGGTGCGCCGAGCGGGCGTGGCGTCCGGCCTGGATGCCCAAGGTGACCTTGGCGGCCGCGGCCGTCATCACCCGGTGCTCCGGAGCCGCCATGACGGTCGCCTCGACCGCGGCCCGCGTGGCGGCGGCCGCCTGGGCCACGGTCACCACGTGCTGCTGGATCGCCTGGAACGACCCGATCGGCTGCCCGAACTGATGGCGCTGCCCCGCGTACTCGACGACCAGGTCGACCACCGACTCCATCGCGCCGGCCGCGGCGGCCGCACGGAGCAGAGCCCCCCGTGCGCGGGCCTCGCGACGGCCGAGGGCCGGATCGGTGCAGACCTGCCCGGCGGTGATCCGCTGACGAGCGACGTGGACGGTGTCGCGCGGCTCGCCGGCGAGGTTGCTGCCCTGCGTCACCTGCTGCGGCTCCAGCGCGACCAGCGAGCTCGTTCCGTCGTCGTGGCGGGCGAACGCCAGCACGATCTCGGCGTGGCGGCCCCACGGGACGCGACGCAGTGCGCCGTCCACGACCAGTCCGTCGTCGTCCTGCCCGACCACGGTCAGGACCTCGTCGGTCGAGACGGCGGGAACGGCCAGGCCTGCCGGCAGTTTGATCCCCGCGGACGCGGCCATCCATGCCGCCAGCCCGGCCTCCACGATCGGGAGCGCGAGTGCGTGGGTGCCGGCGGCGGTCGCCACGGCGCAGAACTCGGCCAGCCCGACCTCGGGCTCGGCGGGATCGATCGAGGCGTAGCCCTGCTCGTCCAGCACGGCCCAGAGCTCGGGGTTCCACGACGCGACCGCGTCGTACCCGTCGCGAGCGGACCGCGCGCCGACGATGTCGTCCAGAGCGTCGTACAGCTCCTGTGCCAGGTCGCTCATGCCGATTCCTTCCTCGTGCGCAGCAGTGACTTCCAGACCACGGTCCGCAGCACCTCGTTCGTTCCTCCACGCAGCGTGAAGGTGGGCGCCGTGATGACCGCGTCGGCCAGCAGGCCTTCCAGTCCGGGCGCGCCGGGGTCCAGCTCGCCGCCGACGAGCGTGCGGAGCTGCTCGATCGCCTCCTGCTCGAACTGGGTACCGAGGTCCTTGACCAGAGCGGCCTCCACCGCGGGCGTCTCGCCCCGGTCGAGCGCGCGGGCGATCGACAGCGACATCGAGCGCAGCGTCATGTAGGTCGCGAAGGTGCGCCCGAGCGAGGTGCGGACGTCGGCCGGGACCTCCTCGGTCCTGAGCTGCTCGAACAGGCGCGCGAGCACGGGCATGACCGAGAGGAAGCGGTCAGGACCGGATCGCTCGTGGGCGAGCTCGGAGGTCACCTGGTGCCATCCGTCGCCCTCGTTGCCCAGGACCATCGAGTCCGGGACGAAGACGTTGTCGAAGTGCACCTCGTTGAAGTGGTGGAAGCCGTTCAGGAGCTTGATCGGCGAGACCGTCACGCCTTCGGCGCGCAGGTCGACGATCAGCTGGCTCAGGCCGATGTGCTTGCGTCCCTCCGCGGGCGACGTGCGGCACAGGGTGATGACGTAGTCGCAGTACTGGGCGCCCGAGGTCCACACCTTCTGGCCGTTGAGCAGCCAGCCGCCCTCGGTCCGCGTCGCGCGGGTGCGCACCGACGCGAGGTCCGAGCCGCTGTCCGGCTCACTCATGCCGAGGCAGAACCACACGTCGCCGGCGACGATGCGCGGCAGGAACTCCCGCTGGTGCTGCTCACTGCCGAAGCGCACGAACATCTGCGCGGTCTGGCGGTCGCCCACCCAGTGGGCACTGATCGGCGCGCCCGCGGCGAGCATCTCCTCCACGACGACGAATCGCTCGACCGCGGTGCGGCCGGGTCCGCCGTGCTCCTTCGGGATCGTCATGCCGACCCAGCCGCGCGCGGCGACCCGTCGGCTGAAGTCCATGTCCGCCTCGGCGTTGATGCCCAGACCGACGCTCAGGCCGTTCGCGCGCTCCTGTGCCATGAACTCGCGGACCTCGTCGCGCAACTGCAGCTCGGCGGGCGTCAGCGGCTCGGCGGTGAAGCGCATCACGACTGGGCCTGCTTCTGCTTCAACCGGCGCGCCTGGGTCCACAGCTGCACGCCACGCTCCACCTCGAGAGCCGCGGCCCACGGCAGGGGCGTGGACTGCGTCTCGAGGTTGAAGCTGCGCTTCGCACGGCGGGCGATCAGCGGGTCGCGCGCCACCAGCTGCGCGATCTCGAGCGCGGTCTTCTCCGTGTCCTCGTCGGGCACGCAGACACCGGCCAGACCGAAGGCCTTGGCCTCGAGTCCGGAGACCTCCTGGCTGAAGAGTCCGAGCAGCGACGAGGCCTCGCGGCCCGCCAGCCGGCGCACCAGCGTGAAGAAGCCGCCGCCCGGGTGGATCCCGGCCTTGAGGAACCCCGCCAGCAGCCGGGCGTCCTCGGAGACCACGCGCAGGTCGGCCGCGAGGGCCAGGTTCAGTCCCGCGCCCACCGCGGCGCCGCGCACGGCGGCGATCGTCGGGGCCTTCAGCTCGCCGAAGCGCACGAACGAGCCGTACATCTCGTCGGTGTCGGCGTAGGCCTCGTCGCTGAGCGGATCGTCGCCGTAGGTGTCGGCCCACGTCGACGTGTCGGCACCGGAGCAGAAGGTGCCACCGGCGCCCTGGATCACGGTGCACCCGATCGACGGGTCGGCGTCGATCTGCTCGCACACCGCCCCGAGGTCGTGGGCCATCTGCTGGGTCAAGGCGTTCTTGATCCGGCTGTTGTCGAGCGTGATCACGGCGACCGCACCCACGCGGTCGAAGCCGATACGTCCGGTCATGCTGTCTCCGTTTCGAGGGTCATCAGGAAATCCAGGGCGAGGACGGGGCGCTCGGCACGATCGAGGACCCGCACGGGGTTCACCTCGAGCTCGCGCAGGGCAGGACCCGCGATGTCGGCGAGGTGGCTGATCCGCGACACGAGGTCGGCCACGGCGGCGACGTCGAGGGGCGCGGAGCCGCGGAACCCGGTGAGCAGCGGCGCCGCCTTGAGCTCCAGGAGCAGCGCGCCGGCGCGCTCGGCGTCCACCGGTGCGAAGGTGGTGGCGGTGTCGGCGTAGAGCTCGGTCGCGGTGCCGCCGAGCCCCACGGTCACGAGGGGCAGTCCCCCGTCGGTGCGCGTCACGCCCACGATCAGCTCGACGCCGGGCGGCACCATCTCCTGCACCAGCACGCCCTGCGGGTCGTCGGCGGCGAAGTCCTCGAACATCGTTCGGGCGACCGCGGGCACCTCTGCCGCCGTCAGGCCGAGGCGGACCCCGCCACGCTCCGTCTTGTGCGCGATGCCGGCCGCCTGGATCTTCACGACGTACGAGCCCTCAGCGTCCAGAGGCAGAGCGTCCGTGCCCGACGTGTCGGTGACCAGGTGCGCCTGTGGCGTGGAGATCCCCGCGGCGGCGAGGACTCCCTGCGCCTGGGACTCGGTGACGGTCCCCTCGAGCCCGCCCAGCAGCCGCCGGACGGTCGCCTCGTCGAAGTCCGCGGGGCGGCCCTCCGGCTGGGTGGGAGCGGTCACGCGACGCAGCGAGCTGATCGCCCGCATGGCCTGCTCCGAGGAGTCGAACACGGGAATCCCGGCCTCGCGCAGGATCTCGCGGCCCTTGACGGTCTGTTCGCGGGCAGCTGCCCACACCAGCGCGACCGGCTTCTCAGCGCCGGGAATCAGCTCGGCCAAGGCCGTGGCCATCGTGGCTGCCAGCTCGCCGGTGACCAGCGTGAGGGCGATGACGACCGCATCCACCTCTGGTGCCTCGCAGCCGATCCGGCACACCTCGATGAACTCGCCGACCTCGCTGGAGCGGAAGATCTGCGCGGTGACGTCGACGGGGTTGTCGACGGCTCCGAAGTCGGGGACGAAGGCCGCCAGCTGTCGCTGCGTCTCCTGGCTGAGATCGTCGATCACCAGGCCGAGCTCATGGGCCTTGTCAGCGGCGAGGCTGCCGGCGCCACCGGACGTGGTGATGATCGCCGTGGACGGGCCCAAGCTGCGGGGCAGGGCGAGATGGGCGTGCGCGAGTCGCACGAGGTCGTCGATGTCACTGGCCTCGACGACTCCGTACTCGCGCGCGGCGACGCGGTAGGCACCGTCGTCGCCGACGATCGCGCCGGTGTGGGAGGCGGCGGCCTTGGCGCCCGCGGCGCTCGTGGCCGAGCGGAGCACGATGAGCGAGCGGCGGAGCTCGTGGGCCCGGGCCGCCAGGTCACGGAACTCCTCCTCGCCGACGGCGCTCTCCAGGTAGAGCGCGAGCACCTCGGTCTCGGGCTGCTCGACGAGGTATCGGGCGACGTCGACGGTCGTCAGGTCGGCCTGGTTGCCGGTGCTCACCCAGCTGGAGATCCCGATGCCCTGTTCGCGGGCCATGCTGAGGATGGATCCACCGACAGCGCCGCTCTGTCCGACGTACGCCAGCCCTCCGGTCCTGACCGGGCCGAGCTCGAGGGCGGCCGTGAAGGTGCCGTAGAGGCGGTGAGCCGTGGAGAGCACCCCCTGGCAGTTCGGGCCGATGACGCGGACGCCGTGCTCGCGCGCTGCCGCCGTGAGGGCGGCCTGTTGCCGAACGCCCTCCTCACCGGTCTCGGAGAACCCGGAGGCGAACACGACCGCAGCGCTGGCGCCGGCGGCGGCCACCTGCGGGATGAGATCCACCGCCGCGGCGCCCGGCACCATCAGCAGCGCCAGGTCGATGCGCTCGGGCAGGCTCGCCAGGTCGGGGTAGCAGCGCAGGCCGCGCAGCGTCTCGTAGCCGGGGTTGACCGGGTACACGTCGCCGTCGAACCCGAACTCCGTCAGGTACTCCAACGGGCGGGCGAACGGGTTCCCCTCGCGTCCGGACGCACCGACGATCGCGATGCGTCGGGCGTTGAACAGCGCGCCGATGCCGCGATCTTGCGCTCGGGGCTCGGCCTGGTGGACAGGTGTTTCGACGGACACGGTCCTGCTCTCTGTACCGATGGAGCGCTTGACAAGCGCTCCGTCTACTGTGTTGGCTGTCACACACCAAACATGAATCTGGCGCCACTGTCAACTGCCTTTCGATGAAAAGGGATTTCCATGAGCTCCATCGCCACCGCAGCCGGCCGCTCCGTTCCCGTGACGGATCTCGGACACACGCTCATGCACGAGCACGTGTTCGTCCTCAACGCCGAGGTCGAGCGGAACTACCCCGGCCGGTGGGACGAGGAGGTGCGCGTCGCGGACGCGATCGCGAAGCTGGAGTCGGCGTACGACCGGGGGGTCCGCACGATCGTCGACCTCACGGTGGTCGGCCTGGGCCGGGACCTGCCTCGCGTCCAGCGCGTCGCCGAGCAGGTGCGGATGAACATCGTGGTCGCGACCGGCCTGTACACGTACGACGACGTCCCGATGTTCTTCAAGTTCCGTGGGCCCGGTCTGCTCATCGACGGGCCTGAGCTGCTGACGGAGTTCTTCGTCAAGGACCTCACCGAAGGCATCGCCGACACGGGGATCCGGGCCAGCATCATCAAATGTGCGACCGACGCCCAGGGCATCACACCCGGCGTCGAGCGGGTCCTGCGCGCCGCCGCCCGCGCGCACCGCGAGACGGGCGCCCCGATCTCGACCCACACCCATGCCCCGACCGAGCGCGGCGCGGACCAGCTGGCGGTCTTCGTGGAGGAGGGCGTCGACCTGTCACGCGTCGTCATCGGGCACTCGGGCGACACCACGGACCTGGACTACCTCCAGCGCCTGCTCGACCGCGGCGTCTACCTCGGCATGGACCGCTTCGGCCTCGACCTGATGCTCTCGTTCGAGGACCGGGTGGCGACGGTCGCTGCCCTGTGCGAGCGGGGGTACGCCGAGCGGCTCGTGCTCGCCCACGACGCCTCCAGCTACACACACAATTTCGACTTGGATGCCAAGGAGAAGTTGATGCCGAACTGGCACTACGAGCACATCCACACCGACGTTCTGCCGGCGTTGCGCGACCGGGGCGTCACGGACGCCCAGATCCACCAGATGCTGGTGGCCAACCCGGCCGCCATCTTGGGGTGAGGAGCCGGTCAGTCGGGGACGGAGATCCCCAGCGCCTGGGCCCACATCCGGCTGAGCGTGGTCACGACGGTCTCGGTGTCGTAGTCCTCGTTGAAGTTCAGCCACATGTAGCAGAAGTTGCTGACCATCGACGTCAGCGCATCGGCTGCGACCTGAGCGGGCAGGTGAGGATCGACGACCCCCGCCTCCTGCCAGCGGCGGATGCCGCGCTCGGTGCGAGCCCGGAACATCGTGCGGGTCTCGCGCCGCATCGCCTTGAACTCGGGGCTGAACGTGGCCACCTGCTCGAGGATCATGATCATCCCGGCGTCGGCCTTGTACCCCTCGACGTAGCTCCGCGTGGCGGCCTCGATGCGCTCGTACGGCGACGCCCCTTCGGGCAGCCGCGAGGCGGCAACCTCGAACATGCGGCCGTTCACCTGGGCGATGGCGGCACGGAAGATGTCTTCCTTGGAGTCGAAGTAGTTGTAGAAGCTGCCGTTGGCCGTTCCGGCCTCGGTCGTGATGTCCGTGATCTTGGTGTCCAGGAACCCCTGGCGAGCAAAGACCACGGTGGCGGCGTGGAGCAGGCTGTCCCTGGTCCGCCGCCCACGGTCGGTGAGTTGCTTCTCCTGCATCGGCGCCACGTCCGCCCCCTCGTCTCGACTTGTCACCCTCGGGCATTGTGCACGACGCACGGACCCTGCGGCGCCCTCTTCGCTTGCCGAAATTGTAGTTGACAGTGGCGCCAGATTCAACTTAGAGTGACTCGCGCCACAGTCACTGCCCCCAGTGATCAGGCACCACACCGCAGCAACGGAGGTCGCATGTCCCATCCACCCGCACCGGAGCAGCACGCAGTCGACACGTGGCTGGCGCAGTTCGGCGCAGCGCTCGACCGTGCGGACCACGCCGCGCTCGCTGCCCTGTTCGCCGAGGACGCCGACTGGCGTGACATCGTCGCGTTCACCTGGGACTTCACCTCGGTGTACGGGCCAGGCGACATCGCCACCCGGCTCATCGAGACCAACACCGAGACCCGCCTGCGGGACCTCTCCCCCGACACCTCCCGCACGCCGACGTCTCGCGTGGTCCGGGCCGGCGAGGAGGTCATCGAGGGATTCCACCGGTTCGAGACCGCCGTGGGCCACGGGACGGGCATCGTCCGTCTCCGCGAGGAGACCGACGGCAGCGTGCTGGCCACGACACTCCTGACCACCCTGCAGGAGCTCGAGGGCTTCGAGGAGCGCCGCGGGGCCCGGCGGCCGCACGGCACCGCCTACTCGCGCACCTTCGGCGGGCAGAACTGGAAGGACCTGCGCGAGGCGGAGCGTGAGTACGCAGACCGCGACCCCGAGGTTCTCATCGTTGGAGGCGGCCAGGCCGGCCTCACGATGGCGGCCCGCCTGCGCGCGATCGGCGTCGATGCGCTCGTCATCGATGCGCACGGGCGCATCGGCGACGTCTGGCGCAAGCGCTACCACTCCTTGACGCTCCACAACGAGGCCTGGGTCGCGAGCCTGCCCTACCTCGAGTTCCCCGACACGTGGCCGACGTACATCCCCAAGGACAAGCTCGCCGACTGGTTCGAGTTCTACGCCGAGGCGATGGAGCTCAACACCTGGACGAGCACGCGCTTGCGCGGCGGGAGCTACGACGAGACCGCCGGCCAGTGGACGGTGGAGCTCGATCGCGACGGCTCCGACGTCACGCTGCGACCGCGCCATGTCGTGATGTGCACCGGCAGCGTCAGCGGCAAGCCCAAGATGCCCCGGCTCCCGGGACTGGAGGACTTCACCGGCGAGGTGCTGCACTCGAGCCAGTACTCGTCCGGCACCCAGTACGGCGGGCGCCAGGCCTTGGTGATCGGCACCGGCACGAGCGGCCACGACGTGGCCCAGGACCTGCACGCTCTCGGTTCCGAGGTCTCGATCGTCCAGCGCAACGCCACCACCGTCGTCAGCCTCGAGCCCAGCGGCGTCTCGGTCTACGCGCTCTACTCGCAGGGCCTGCCCCTGGAGGATGCCGACCTCATCGCTGCCGGCAACTCCTTCCGCACCCTGATCAAGTCGAACCAGCTGCTGACGCAGAAGATGCTCGCGGACGACGCCGAACTGCTCGAGCGTCTCCATGCCGTGGGGTTCCGCACCGACATCGGAGAGGACCACACCGGGTTCCATCTCAAGTACAACCGCCGCGGTGGCGGCTACTACATCAACGTCGGGTGCTCTGACCTCATCGCCGACGGAGAGGTCGGCCTGCTGCAGCACGACGAGATCGAGCGGTTCACCGCCGAGGGCGTCCAGCTGCGCGACGGAACCGTCAAGCCGCTCGACCTGGTCGTCATGGCGACCGGATACAGCAACCAGCAGGAGGACGTTCGCCGCTTCTTCGGTGACGAGGTCGCCGACACGGTCGGCCCCATCTGGGGAGTCGACGAGCGCGGCGAGATGCGCAACATGTGGCGACGCACGGCCCAACCGGGCCTGTGGTTCCACGCCGGCAGCCTCGCGGCGTGCCGGATGAACTCCAAGTACCTGGCTGTACAGATCAAGGCCGAGCTCGAGAAGATCGCGCCGGCGAGGGAGGAAGCATGAAGCTCAAGATCACGGACGCGCACGAACTCGTCCGGCAGGCCATGTCACGGTTCGGGTACGACGACGAGCAGCAGACGATCATCGCCGACCACCTGATCGACTGCTCGGTGCGCGGCTTCGACGTGGGTGGACTTCCCCGCGCCGCCACGCTCGTCGAGCGACTGGGCAGGTCCGAGCCGTTCGGGCCGATCGTGGTCGAGCAGGAGACCGCCTCCAGCATCGCCCTCGACGGCGGCGACCAGCTCGGCTACATCGTGGCGAAGCAGCTCACCGAGATGTTGATCGACAAGGCGCGTCACGTTCCCGTCGTCGCCGGCACCGCCCGGAACACGTGGTGCACCGGCATGTTCACCTACTACCTGGAGATGGTGGCCGAAGCGGGCCTGGTCGGCTTCGTCGCCTCCAGCGGCGGTCCGACGGTGGCTCCCCACGGCGGCGCCGAAGGGCGATTCGGCACGAATCCCGTGGCGTGGGGGTTCCCGACGCCCGGGCAGCCGATCATCTGGGACATCGGCACGTCCGCGGCGATGCTCGCCGACCTCTCCTTCGCGATCAAGACCGGTCAGGACCTCGCTCCCGGCATCGCCTTCGGGCCCGACGGAACTCCCACGACCGATCCAGCCGCTGCGCTCGACGGCGGCGCCATCGCCCCGTGGGGTGGGCACAAGGGCTCCGGGCTGGCCATCAGCGCTCAACTGCTCGGCATGATGTCCGGGGCCGAGGCCGACCCGTCGTGGCTCACGGACATGGGCTTCTTCATGGTCGTGATGAACCCGGATGCCTTCTCAGCGGACTTCCCCAAGCGCGCCGGCGAGTACGGGGACTGGGTGCGGGCGACCAAGCCCGTGGATCCGCAGTCGCCGGTCCGGATGCCCTTCGACCGGTCGGTCGCCACCCGCGACGCCGCGATGGCAGCCGGGGAGATCGACGTGGCCGACGAGATCGTCAAGCTCCTGCGCGACTTCGTCGGATCGCCCGCGTGAGCGTGCTGTCGGACCTCGAGTCCTCCGAGGATCCCGCCGTCCGGCAGGGCCTGGACACGCGTCGCGCGGTGCTCGGCGAGGCCTACGTGAGCCGGACACTGGATCGCGAGCCGGGACCCGGCGACGACCAGCAGCACCTGCTCACCGGCCAGGTGTGGGGCACCCTGTGGAACCGCGAGGCACTCGACCGGCGGTCACGGAGCCTGATCACGATCGCCCTGCTCGTGGCAGGCGGACACGGGGACGAGCTCGAGGCTCACGTTCTCGGGGGCCTGCGCAACGGGCTGACGCCCGAGGAGATCACTGAGGTCGCGATCCACTGCGGCGCCTACTGCGGCGCGCCCGTGGGCCTGGCGGGCATGCGACGGGTGAAGGCCGCGCTCGCCCGGGCGGCAGCGACCACCTGACAGCGCGGGGTCGTCGACGTCCCTCACACGACGATCCCGCGCGCTGGCCTCAGAGCACGCGGGGATCGAGGTCGAGCACGGTCCGGTCCAGCGACGCCAGCAGGTCGAACTGCGGGTCGACCTTCGGCAGCTCGAACGCGAAGAAGTACCGCGCCGCGGCGCGCTTGCCGTCGAAGAAGGCGTCCGAGCGGTCGCCCACCGCGAGCAGCTGCTCGAGCCAGATCCACGCGACCACGACGTGGCCCGCCGCCTCGAGGTAGACCGCCGAGTTCGCCAGCGCCAGCGCCGGGTCTCCCCCGGCCCACAGCTGCGACGTGACCTCGACGAGACGGTCCACGCGCTCATCGAGCTGCGCGGCGTAGGCGGCCGCAGGGCCGCCGGCGGCGGCGGCGCGCGCGGTGGTCTCCTTGATCGCGCCGACGAGCGTGGCCAGTCCCGCTCCCCCGCCGGCGATGACCTTGCGGCCCAGCAGGTCGAGGCTCTGGATGCCGTGCGTGCCCTCGTGGATCGGGTTGAGGCGGTTGTCGCGGTAGAACTGCTCCACCGCGTAGTCGCGGGTGTAGCCGTAGCCGCCGTGCACCTGGATGGCGAGGTCGTTCGCGACCAGGCACCACTGCGACGGCCACGACTTCGCGATCGGGGTCAGCACCTCGAGCAGGTCGTGAGCCCGCGTCCTCGCCGCGTCGTCGGCTCCGGTGACCTGCTCGTCGATCAGCCGCGAGCAGTAGAGCAGCAGCCCCAGCCCGCCCTCGACGTAGGACTTCTGCGCCAGCAGCATCCGCCGGACGTCGGCGTGCTCGGTCAGCGGGACCATCGGCGCGGAAGGGTCCTTCGCGCCCGGCACGCGGCCCTGGGTGCGCGTGCGCGCGTACTCCAGGGCGTGCAGGTAGCCGGTGTAGCCCAGCGCCACCGCGCCCATGCCGACGGAGATCCGGGCCTCGTTCATCATGTGGAACATCTGGGCCAGGCCCTGGCCCTCCTGCCCCACGATGTGGCCCACGGCGCCGGCCGCTCCGCCGGGCGTGGCGAGTCCCTCGCCGAAGTTCAGCAGCGTGTTCGTCGTGCCGCGCCAGCCCATCTTGTGGTTGAGGCCGACCAGCGCCACGTCGTTCCGCTCGCCGATGGACCCGTCCTCGACGAGGTACTTCGGGACGATGAACAACGAGATGCCCTTGACGCCCGGGGGCGCTCCCTCGACCTTCGCCAGCACGAGGTGCACGATGTTCTCGCTCAGCTCGTGGTCGCCGCCGGAGATCCACATCTTCGTGCCGAACAGGCGGTAGGTGCCGTCGTCCTGGCGCACGGCGCGCGTGGTGATGTCGCCGAGCGACGAGCCGGCCTGGGGCTCGGACAGGCACATCGTGCCGTACCAGCGGCCCTCGATCACGGGCACGGCGTAGTCGCGGATCTGCTCCGGCGTGCCGTGCTCGACCAGCAGGTTGGCGTTGCCGGTGGACAGGAACGGGTACGACGCGGCGGCGGCGCTGGCCGCCTGGAAGAACGCGAAGGCGCCCTGACCGACGGTGAACGGCAACTGCATCCCGCCGAGCTCCTCGTCGAACGTGGCCGACGGCATGCCCGAGTCCGCGAAGGCCTTCAGGGCGAGCGACAGCTCGGGCGGCAGGATGACCTTGCCGTCCTCGCCGACCACGGGCTCCTGGGTGTCGAGCAGCCGGTTGATCGGCGCGAACCGCTCGGTGGCGATCGTCTCGGACAGGTCGAGCACGGCGTCGAAGGTCTCGCGCGAGTGCTCCGCATACCGCTCGCGCTCGGCGAGGTCGGCGGCACGGAGCCAGTCGAACAGCAGGAAATCGACGTCCCGACGGGACAGGACCACGGACATGAGAACTCCTGACTAAGCGCTTGCTTAGTCACTCTAGCCGACCCGCTCAGCTGAGGGAACGGATCTCCTCGCGCAGGCGGCCCATCTGGTCGTCGAGGTCGGCGGCAGTGCCGGCCACCTCGGTCAGCTTGTCGCTGAGGTGCTCGGGCACGTGCATGCCGTACTTGTAGTAGATCTGGTGCTCGACGCTGGCCCAGAAGTCCATCGCGATCGTGCGGATCTGCACCTCGACCGGCACGTGCACGGTGCGGTCGGACAGGAACACCGGCAGCTGGAGGATCAGGTGCAGGCTGCGATAGCCGTTGGGCTTGGGCTCGGCGATGTAGTCCTTCGTCTCCAGCACCGTCAGGTCCTGCTGCTGGGTGAGCATCCGCGCGAACCGGTAGGTGTCCTCGACGAACACGCACGACACCCGGATGCCGGCGATGTCGCGGATCCGCTCGCGGATCGTGGGCAGCTCGCGCGGGCAGCCCGTGCGGTCGACCTTCGCCACGAGGCTCTCCAGGGTCTTCAGCCGTGACTTCACGTGCTCGATCGGGCTGTACTCATGGGCCAGCTCGAACTCCTCGCGCAGGATCGAGATCTTCGTCTCGATCTCGTCGAGGGCGAACTTGTACTCCATCAGGAAGCCCGACATCTGCTGCTGCGCCTCGCGCAGGCGGCGCCGGAACTCCACCGGCCCGTGCGGGGTTCCCGCCAGTTGGCGCAGGACCCCGAGGTCCAGTGAGTCGGCCGGCTCGGAACTGGTCATGTCCCCATCGTGCCGGGGTGGTGGTGAACCCGGGCTCAACTTCGCCAGTCCTTGAAGCCGAGCACGATCAGGCGCATCTGTCGCCGCGCACCCTCGCGGATCTTCTCCTCGAGGTCGGGCCGCCCCGCCGGCATCTCCACGACCTCCTCGGCGTTGGCGACCATGTTCCGGACGAACAGGCGCGACACCATCTGGACGTCGTCGGCGCTCCAGTTCTCGATGTTGGGCAGTCGTGCCAGCACCACCGCGAGCTCGGAGACGAACAGGTCGAGCTCGTGGCCGATGGCGCGCCGCACCGCCTCGGACCCCCCGACGCGCTCGCGCGCCACGAAGGCGAAGTCGGCCTTGTTCTGCTTGACCGCCTCGATCAGGATCTGGGCCGCGGCGTCGATGATCTGCAAGAACACCTCGGGATCGCGCGAGGCGTCGCGGATCATCGTGCGCAGGGTGCCGAAGCAGCGCTCGACCAGGGCCAGGCCCAGCTCGTCCATCGACGCGAAGTGCCGGTAGAACGCCGCCGGGACCACGCCCGCGCGCTTGGCGACCTGGCGCAGGCTGGTCTGGGCGAAGCCCTGCTCGCTGCTCAGCTCGAGCGCGGCGTCGAGCAACGCACCGCGCGTGCGCTCCTTCTGGAGTTGACGCGCACTGACGGCCTCGGACACCCGCCCAGCCTAGGGCGTCACACCGACACGCGTTTGAGTGAACACGTGTTCCACGCCACGGCCCGTCGTGTTGACCCGTCCCCCTTCACCTGAGAGACTTGGGTGAACACATGTTCACTGATTCTCGGTGATCGACCCTCTCACCTGACAGGAGTCCCATGGGACTGATCCGCAAGGCCCTGGCCTCTCCGGCCGTCGCCAAGGTGACGTCGCCGCACCACCCGGACGAATACCTGACCCTGTTGCATCCCATGCTCACGGTGAAGGCCGTGCGAGGGCGCGTCGTCGACGTCATCCGCGAGACCGGCGCCGCCAGCACTGTGCTGATGCGGCCGAACGGCGCCTGGTCCGGCTTCACCCCCGGCCAGCACGTCGAGTTCGGCGTCGAGGTCGAGGGCAAGCGCCGCGTGCGCGTCTTCAGCGTCTCGAGCTCGGCCGAGCGCAAGGACGGCCTCTTCAGCGTCTCGGTCAAGGCCCACCCCGACGGCTACGTCTCGCAGTTCCTGCACGCGGGCCAGCTCCAGCCGGGCACCATCGTCTACCTCTCCTCGGCCTCGGGCGACTTCGTCCTGCCGAAGCGCGTCCCCGAGCACATCGCGCTCATCAGCGGCGGCTCCGGCATCACGCCGGTGATGAGCATGCTGCGCACCCTGGCCGACCGAGGCCACCAGGGCCGCGTCACCTTCCTGCACTACGCGCGCTCGCGCGAGGACGAGATGTTCTCGATGGAGCTCGACGCGATGGCTCAGCTGCCGTTCGTCGACATGGTCCGCGTCTACACGCGCGACCCCGAGCCCGGCGCGGCCCTGAACGGCCGCATCACGCTCGACCACCTGCGCCGCCTCGGCCTCGACCCGGCCTCCACCCCCACCTGGGTGTGCGGTCCGGCCGGCCTCATCTCCACGGTCCACGACCTCTACGAGGACCTCGGCGCGAGCGACCAGCTCACCGCCGAGTACTTCAAGGTCCCCTCGGTCGACCTCAGCGCCGAGGACGCGACCGGCAACGTCTCGTTCGACGCCAGCGGCGTCGACGCCCCGAACTCCGGCGCCACGATCCTCGAGCAGGCCGAGGCCGCCGGGCTGTCCCCCGTCTACGGATGCCGCATGGGTGTGTGCAACACCTGCGCGGTCAAGAAGCTCCACGGCGCTGTGCGCCATGTCATCAGCGGTGAGGTCAGTGCCAACACCGACGAAACGATCAAGGTCTGCGTCAACGTCCCCGTGGGCGACGTCGCGGTCGATCTGTGAAGGAGAAAACCATGTCCCTCTTCCAGCGCACCCAGCACGCGCCGATCGAGCCGCTCAGCGCCTCGGCGCACAATCAGGCGCCCGTCCCCCTGGTCGACGCCTATGACCCCCACCGCAAGTCCACGGTCGGGCTCGACGTCATGACCTACGAGCAGCTCGAGGAGTTCGGCCAGGAGCTCGACGCCGTGCGCCAGCGCGTGCTGGACGACCTCGGCCAGAAGGACGCCGACTACATCCGTCGCGTCATCAAGGTGCAGAAGTGGTTCGAGATCCTCGGCCGCATCGGCATCTTCCTGCCGATCTTCCCGCCCGCCTTCATCGCCGGCGTCATCTTCCTCTCCCTCTCGAAGATCATCGAGAACATGGAGATCGGGCACAACATCATGCACGGTCAGTACGACTGGATGAACGACCCGATGATCGACGGCAAGCGCTACGAGTGGGACAACGTGGCCCCCGCGCAGGACTGGAAGCACGGCCACAACTTCATCCACCACACGTACACGAACATCCACGGCATGGACCGCGACATCGGCTACGGCCTGCTGCGGATCGACGAGGACCAGCCGTGGTACCCGAACCACCGGTTCAACCTCCCGCTCGCCTTCGTGCTGATGCTCTTCTTCGAGTGGGGCGTGATGTACCACGGCATCGAGCTCGATGAGTACCTCGGCGGCAAGATGAGCAAGGAGGAGTTCGTCGCTCGCAAGAAGCGCGCCTATGCGAAGGTCCGCCGTCAGCTCTTCAAGGACTACGTCGCCTACCCCCTGATCGCCTGCGCCGCCATCCCGTTCGTCGGCTGGTGGGCCCCGGTGGCCGTGCTCGCGGCCAACTTCGTCGCCAACCTGGTCCGCAACATCTGGACCTTCCTGGTGATCTTCTGCGGTCACTTCCCGGCCGGCGCCGAGACGTTCGACGAGCAGGACGCGCAGAACGAGACCCGCGGTCAGTGGTACCTGCGCCAGCTGCTCGGCTCGGCGAACATCTCCGGCTCCAAGCCCTTCCACGTGATGACGGGCAACCTCAGCCACCAGATCGAGCACCACCTGTTCCCCGACATCCCCGCGCGGCGCTACAGCGAGGTCAAGGTCGACGTGAAGCGGCTCGTCGAGAAGTACGGCCTGCGCTACAACGAGGGCCGACTGTCCAAGCAGCTCATGAGCGTGGCCCGCCAGCTCGCGGCCTACTCCACGAAGCCTTCGGATCCGTACAAGGTGGGCAACTCGCCCGAGTCGAAGGCCCTGCGCCGGGCCAAGCGCGAGGCGATGAAGGCCGCGCAGGTCGCCTGAGTCCTCACTGAACCGCCCGCGAAGCGCACCGAATCCCCGATTCGGTGCGCTTCGTCGTGTCCGGGATCGGCAGTTCTCGCAGCCGTTTCAAGCCTTCCTGGGGGTGAGGGGCTGGTGTGACCGGAGTGACCACTGACTTTGTAAACACTAGTTGCACTTTCGTTTTCGTGGCCCTAGGTTGTGTGGTGTCTGTCACAGCCGGCTCTCACGAGGGCACCTCTCGCGCTCTCGACGCGTCGGCCCAACTCCCAGAGAAGGACACCCTCGTGAAGAAGATGACAAAGACCGGAAAGGTCCTGGTAACAGGGGCAGCTGCAGCCCTCAGCGCCGGGGCCATCAGTGTGATTGGAGCCGCCAGCGCGAGCGCTGCGGACGTGCAGTTGGAGAAGAACTTCCTCTACAAGTGCGAGGTGGTGGCCGGCGGACTGAACCTCGGCATCCAGGACATCGGCGTGCTCGCGTCGACCACCGTCCCGGACTCCGTGACCCCCGGAGAGGTGATCCCCAACACCCCGGTGAACATCACCCTCACCATGCCGGAGCTGCTGCGCCAGTCCACCGCACTGCTGCTCGGCGGCCGTGAGGCGTCGGGTTCGTCCACCGACTCTGCCGTCACCCTGACCACGGCCGGACAGACGACGAGGATCGCGATCCCGAGCCTCGGCGCGCCGCGCACTCCGATCCCGCAGGTGGCGAACGAGCCGTGGCTCATTCCCGCCACTGGCGTCGTTCCCCCGATCACGACCCCGGACTACGCGGTCGACTCGATCCTCGTGGGCATGCCTGCCTCGTTCAACATCACGGCGACCATCTACAAGGCGGACAACTCCACGATCCCCGCGACCCTGGCGTGCAACGGTCCCGCGGACCTGGCGCTGGGCTCGATCGGAGTGACGCAGCCGACCACGGAGCCCACGACGGAGCCGACCACGGAGCCGACGACGGAGCCGACCACGGAGCCGACGACGGAGCCGACGACGCAGCCGACGACGGAGCCGACGACGGAGCCGACCACGGAGCCGACCACGGAGCCGACGACGGAGCCGACCACGCAGCCGACCACGGAGCCGACCACGCAGCCGACCACGCAGCCGACCACGCAGCCGACCACGCAGCCGACCCAGGATCCGATCATCAAGGTGCCGTTCAAGCTGAAGGGCAGCACCACGATCAAGGCCGGCAACGGCACCGCCCCGCTCAACGGCAAGGTCGCCGCTGACTTCAACCTCGCCACGGGCAAGTTCACCGCCGACCTGACGCTGGACAACACCCAGGCGAAGCTGAAGGCTCTCGGCTTCCTCCCGGTCGACGCGGACCTCGCGTTCACGTCGGTGGGCAAGACCAACGGTGGCATCAACCTCTCCACCGGCCAGCTGACCGCGGACACGAAGGTGAACATCCAGATCACCTCGATCAAGTCCTTCGGCCTGAAGCTCGGCGGTGGCACGAAGTGCCAGACGTCCAAGCCGTCCGACATCACGCTGGCGTCCAACGGCCGCTTCGACCCGCTCGCGGGTGGCCAGGTCACCAGCACCTACTCGATCGCGAAGCTGCAGGGCTGTGGCCCGCTGAACGACATCCTGTCGCTCTTCGCCTCGGGCCCGGGCAACAAGCTGACCGCGACGCTCGCCCCGTGAGCTGCGTGATCATCAACTGAACACCGGGGAGGGTCCTGCCGCAGCCGCGGTGGGGCCCTCCCTCGTTCCGATCGGAAGGCAACACATGAACAGGACCATCGGAGTGATGCTCGCCGGGGCGGCGATGGGACTCGTGCTGGGCGGCTGCACCGGCTCCAGCGACGAGCCCGAGGCGAAGGCGACTCCCCAGGAGAAGTGGGCCCAATCGCTGTGCAAGGCGCTCGAGCCCACCACCGCACCCGTGGAGCCGCCGGCCACCGCCGGCAGCGCGGCGGAGTCGAAGGAAGCGATCGTGACGTTCCTGCGCACGCTGCGCGACCGCCTCGAGACGCAGGCCCAGGTGCTGCAGGACGCGGGGACTCCCCCGGAGGTCGACGCCGCCACGTATGACCAGGCGAAGAAGTCGCTCGACACGGGCGCCCAGACGATCCAGGGCGTCATCAAGAACCTCAAGTCGGCCAGCACCAAGGACGCGGACCAGATGCAGGCCACCTTGCTGCAGGTCAGCGAGTCCCTGGCCGAGTCGTCGAGCTACGAGGGGCCGCTCGCCGAGCTCAGTGCCAGCGACGAGGGTCTGAAGAAGGCGTTCGAGAAGGACGAGACCTGCGCGTCGATCATGAACTGATCAACGCGACCCTCGTGCCCCGGTGCCCTAGCGGTACCGGGGCACGTTGCGTTCCGAGGGCTTCGGCCACGGGTTGAACGTGCACCCGTTGCGGCCCTTCGACTGTTGCATCATCACCGGGGCCTTCGTGCCCTTGCCGCCGCATGACTTGTGGTGCCAGCCGAGCCAGTGACCGGTCTCGTGGTTCACGACCATGTGCCGGTATCCGAGCAACGTCGTCCCCTTGGCCTTGTTCCACGCCGGCGACGCGTGCTTCCAGCGCTCCTGGTTGATGATGACGTGGCGCCCCACCCGGCAGCTCCAGGTGGAGGAGCAGGCGCTGGAGTACGTGGGCACCCGCGAGGCCTGAGCGAGCACGATGGTCATCGAGCCCCCGGACTTGACCCGCTTGAACTTGATGCCGGCGGCACGCCAGCCGCGCGGGTCGTCGAGGATCTCGGCGACCTGGCGCTTGAACGTCGCGACGCTCGTGGTCATCTTCCCGTTCGTGGCGATCGAGTACTTCACGGTGCGGCGCACGTCGCGCACGTGCTTGACCCGGCGCCACGGCGAGCGCTGCGTGAGGGTGCGGTGGCCGGCCTTGCTGACGGTGACCCGCACGCGGACCGTGTGGCCGACGTCGCGCACCCCGAGCTTGTACTTCCAGCGGGTGGCGCCCTTGATCGGCTTGCCGTCGCGCAGCCACTGGGTGCGGAACGTCAGGCCGCCGACGGAGTAGCGGCCCACTGACCGGGTGAGTGTCTTGCCGAACCGGTGGGTGCCCTTCACCTTCGGTCCCTCGCGCACGACGATCTGCTGGGGCGCCGGCTGCGGGGTGGGTGCCACCGCCGGCGCCACGGGGGTCGGACCGGCCGCCGTCGCCGGTGCCGCCGACAGGAGGCCGGCAGCCAGGACGAGGGGAAGCAGTCGCGAGAGCATGCCTTCAGGCTAACTCGGACCCACCGACCGCCCCGGTCCGAGAAGTGCGGTCACTTGTAGAAGACGCGCTCCACGACCTGGCGGGCCCGGCGGGTGATCCGCATGTAGTCGTTGACCATCTCCTCGGTGTGGTCCTGACCGATGCCGAGGATGTGCGCGAGGCCGATGCGGTCGGCGGTGGTCTCGACCATCGACTCGGCGGGCTTCGCGCGCCACAGCACCACACCGTTGCGGATGCGGGTCACGAAGCGCCAGGACTCGATGAGCGCATGCGCGTCCTCGGCGGAGAGGATCTCGGCGTCGGCGGCCGCCTCCAGCGCCTCGATCGTGCGCGTGGTGCGCAACGCGGGCACCCGGTGGGCGTGCTGCATCTGCAGCAGCTGGATCGTCCACTCGACGTCGGCCAGTCCCCCGCGTCCCAGCTTGAGGTGGGTGTTCGGGTTCGCCCCGCGCGGCAGCCGCTCGGAGTCCACGCGGGCCTTGATCCGGCGAATGTCGCGCTCTTGGGAGGCCGAGAGGCCGCCCTCGGGATAGCGCAGCGGGTCGATCAGGGCGGTGAAGCGCTCGCGCAGGCCCGGGTCGCCCACAGCGGCCTCGGCGCGCAGCAGCGCCTGCGCCTCCCACGTGTCCGACCACTTGGCGTAGTACGCCGCATAGGCGTCGAACGAGCGCACGAGCGGGCCGTTCTTGCCCTCGGGCCGCAGCCCGGCGTCGATCTCGAGCGCCGGCTCGGCGCCCGCGGCGCCCAGCTTCTCCCGGATGAGCTGGGCGATCCACAGCGCGCTGGCCTTCGCCTCGTCGCCGTCGGCCCCCTCGATCGGGTCGTGCACGAACATCACGTCGGCGTCGGACCCGTACCCCGCCTCGTGTCCGCCGAGCCGGCCCATCAGGACGATGGCGTTCCGCGTGGGCAGCGGCTTGTCGTGCTCCTGGACCCAGGCCGCCTCCGCCGTCGCCAGCGTGGCGGCGATGGTGGCGGTGTTGATCGAGGTCAGCGCCTCGCCGACCTCGGTCACGTCGAGCCGCCCCAGCACGTCGGACATCGCCACGCGCGACAGCTCGCGCCGCCGGATCCGCCGCACGGCGCGCACGGCACCGTCGGGGATCTGGTGCCGCTTCGCCGCGAGCGTCATCTCGGTCTCGAGCCGGTCGAGGTCGCGCGGCACGAGCGCCGCGTCGTCGCCCAGCAGCGCCACGGCGTCGGGGGCGCGGCGGATGAGGTCGGTGACGTAGGTGCTGGAGGCCAGCATGTGCGCGAACTGCTGGGCGCCGGTGCCCTCGTCGCGCAGCTTGCGCAGGTACCAGGGCGAGTCGCCGAGCTCCTCGGAGATCTGGCGGAAGGCGAGCAGCGCCGCATCGGGCTGCGGGGACTCGGCGAACCACGACAGCATCGCCGGCAGTAGCGACCGGTGGATCGCGGCCCGGCGCGTGACACCCGACGTGAGGGCGCCGATGTGGGCCATCGCCCCCTTCGGGTCGCTGTAGCCCAGCGCGGCGAGCCGGTCGCGTGCCGCCTCGGTGCTGAGCCGCAGCCGGTCCTCGGGCAGCGACGCCACGGCTTCGAGCAGCGGCCGGTAGAAGATCTTCTCGTGCAGGCGGCTGACGATCCGCCGGTGCGCCTGCCACTCCTTGACCAGGTTGTCGGCCGG
Organism: Aeromicrobium sp.; assembly: GCA_040514145.1. GTDB lineage: Bacteria > Actinomycetota > Actinomycetes > Propionibacteriales > Nocardioidaceae > Aeromicrobium. The sequence continues at coordinate 1,733 of JBEVDF010000031.1, read as the reverse complement.
GTTCGTGGTGAAGCCCATGCTGCGGCCGATCCGCCGCAGGTCGTCTTCGTCGTCGGGCACCAGGTGGGTGCGCCGCAGCCGGAACAACTGCATCCGGTGCTCGAGGGCCCGCAGGAACTCGTAGGCCTCCTCCAGCGCCGAGCCGTCACGGCGGCCGACGTAGCCCCGATCGGTGAGGGCCCGGAGGGCCTCCAGCGTGTTGGGGCTGCGGATGTGCTCGTCGACCCGGCCGTGCACCAGCTGCAGCAGCTGGACGGCGAACTCGACGTCGCGCAGGCCGCCGCTGCCGAGCTTGAGCTGGCGGTCGCGGTGGGCGGCGGGGATGTTCTCGATGACGCGGCGGCGCATGCGGCGGACCTCGGGCACGAAGTTCTCGCGCTCGGCGGCCTTCCAGACCATCGGCTGCAGCGCCTCGAGGTATCCCTGCGCCAGCTCGCGGTCGCCGGCGGCGTACCGCGCCTTGAGCAGGGCCTGGAACTCCCAGGTGACCGCCCAGCGGTCGTAGTAGGCGATGTGACTGGCCAGCGTGCGGCTCAGGGGCCCGTGCTTGCCCTCGGGGCGCAGGTTCGGGTCGACCTCCCAGATCGTCCCCTCGGCGGTGTGGTCGCCGCAGATCCGGATGATCGCCCCCGCCATGCGGGTGGCGGCGGCCGCGGCACGCTGCTCGTCGGCGCCCTCGACCGGCTCGTGCACGAAGATGACGTCCACGTCGCTCACGTAGTTCAGCTCGTGGCCGCCGGTCTTGCCCATCGCGATCACGGCGAGCCGGACCAGTCCGGAGTCGTCGTCCTCGGCGGCCGCGATGCGCAGGGCCGCGTCCAAGGTGGCGACGGCGAGGTCGGACAGCTCGGCCGACGACTGCGAGAACGTGGTGTGGGCGTTGAGGTCGCGGGCGGCGATCGCGGCCAGCTCGCGGTGGTAGCGCACGCGCAGCGCGTCGGGGTCGGCCACGTCGGCGAGCCACTCGCGGTACTCCGGCTCGGTGGCCGGCCGCTCCAGCAGGCGCTCCCCCACCAGGTCGAACACGTACTGCGGGTGGCGTCGCCAGAACTCGCCGATCGCGCGACTGGTGCCCAGCACGATCAGCGCCCGCTGGCGCAGGACCGGGTCGTCCTCGAGCGCGGCGATCAGGCGCGGCCCCTCGTCGGTCTCGGCGAGCGCCACGAGCGAGGCGAGCGCGCCGTCGGGATCGGCGACCGCGGCGATCTGGTCGACGAACTCGGGCGAGACCGAGCCGAGCCGACCGAGGTTCGCGGTGGCGGTCTCGGGATCCGAGAAGCGGGTGCGGGTCACAGGACCTACAGGACCGGCATCAGTCGGTCGATCTCGAACTGCGTGACCTGCGAGCGGTAGTCCTGCCACTCCGCGCGCTTGTTGCGCAGGAAGAAGTCGAAGACGTGCTCGCCCAGCGTCTCGGCGACGAGCTCGCTGTTCTCCATCGTGCGGATCGCCTCGTCGAGGTTGCGCGGCAGCGGGGCGATGCCCATCGCGCGGCGCTCGTTCTCGCTGAGCGACCACACGTCGTCCTCGGCCTCGGGCGGCAGCTCGTAGTTCTTCTCGATGCCCTTGAGCCCGGCCGCGAGGATGAGCGCGTAGGAGAGGTACGGGTTGCACGCCGAGTCGGGAGCGCGCAGCTCGACCCGCGCCGAGCCGGACTTGTGCGGCTTGTACATCGGCACCCGCACGAGCGCGGAGCGGTTGTTGTGACCCCAGCACACGTAGTTCGGCGCCTC
>JBEVDF010000021.1:0-2622 GCA_040514145.1 Aeromicrobium sp. | reverse complement strand
GCCGAGGACGCCGGACCGTTGGACAGCCCCATGCCCACCGCGATCGCCACCAGCGGCAGCAGGAACGCGACGTACCGCCAGGAGGACTCCGTGAAGCCCACGACGACGAAGCCGGCCGTCGTGAGCACGAAGCCCAGGCCGATCGTCTGCCGCCCGCCGAACCTGGCCGCCAGCTTCGGCACGATGGGAGCGATCACCACGAGTCCGATGGTCGCGGGCAGTGTGGCCAGGCCGGCCTCGAGCGGGCTGAAGTCCAGCGTCGAGGGGTCCTGGAAGTACAGGCTCAACAGGTACATCAGGCCGTTGATCGTGCCCGCGCCGATGAGGATCGCGATCGTCGAGCCGACGAGCACGCGGTTGCGCAGCAGCGCGAGGTCGAGCAGGGGGACGGCCACCCGGCCCTCGACCACGACGAACGCATAGCCGGCAGCCACCGAGACGGCGAAGCAGCCGATCGTCCGCGCCGAGAGCCAGCCCCAGTCACCGCTCTCGGTCACGGCGAGGATGAGCGGCGTCAGCGTGGCGGCGATGAGGAACGTGCCGGCGTAGTCGATCGAGCGTGGTCGGTCCGGGTCACGCGACTCGCTCACCGTCACGAAGGTCAGCACCATGCAGAGCCCGGCGACGACGGCATCGATCCAGAACAGGCCCTGCCACCCGGTGAGGTCGACGAGGACGCCACCCAGGAGCGGCCCGGCGGCCGCACCCACGGCGGCCGCCGCACCCCACAGGGACACCGCGCGCAGTTGGTCCTCGCCGTCGTTGGCCACCGACAGCAGGCTCAGCCCGCACGCGAGGATCGTGGCGCCCGCCGCGCCCTGGACGAGGCGGCCGGCGATGACCATGCCCCCGGACGGCGCGAGGGCGATCATCACGCACGAGACCACGAAGAGCAGCAGGCCGAGCTGGAAGATGCGCTTGCGCCCGAAGACGTCGCCGAGCGAGCCGGAGGTCACGATCACGGCAGCACCGACGAGCGAGTAGCCGGTGACGGCCCACTGCAGGGTCGCGACCGAGGTGCCCGTGTCCTCGGAGATGGCGGGCAGCAGGATGCTCACCGCGGAGGTGTTCGCGTTCACCACGAGCGTGGAGATGCAGGTGGCAGCGAGCACGCCACCGGCGCGAGTGCCCACGGAGGCCTGGTGATCCATCGGCGCCTCTTCCGTCAGGGTTCGCGGGGCTCGAAGTGCCCCAGGGTGTCGTCGCCGGCCTCCACGACGCCGTAGCTCGACTCGGGGATCGGCTGCCACGCGCCCTCGAGGTCCCCGAGCGGCTCGGACACCACGATCCGTGTCTCGTCGTCGAGTGCCGCGAACACGGGATTGTCCGGATACAGCTGGCGCAGGGCCGAGAGCGCCGTACTGACGTACAGCGTGCGGCTCTGGCCGATGGTCGAGTAGCGGAAGCCCCACAGCCGCTCGCCGTCGGTGGTCGCGACCGTCATCTGCATCGGGTTGGCGACCCCGTGCCGGCGCGCCACGGCCTCGACGAAGCCGACCATGCGCTCCACGGCGGCGACCGGGTCGTCACGCAGGCCGAACGTGAGAGCCAGGAAGAACATGACCTCGGAGTCGGTCGACCCGACCATCGACGGGAACAGCTCGGGGTCCACGGCGAGCACGAGGTCGCGCTTCAGGGTGCCGAACTCGGCGATGGCGCCGTTGTGGACCCACAGCCACCGGTCGTAGCGGAACGGATGGCAGTTCGTCTGCTGCACGGGGGTGCCCGTACTGGCCCGGATGTGGGCCAGGAAGAGCCCGGACGACGTGGACCGCGCGAGCTCGCGCAGGTTGAGGTCGCCCCAGGCCGGCCCCACACCGCGGAACAGGACGGGCAGGTCGCTACCGCGGGAGTCCGGCAGCGACGAGGAGCCGTCGACGCCGTACCAGCCGACGCCGAAGCCGTCGCCGTTCGTCGTCTCCACGCCCATCCGCGAGTGCTGACTCTGGTCGATCAGCGAGTGCGCGGGTTTGTACAGCAGCTCCTCCAACAGGATGGGACTGCCCGAATACGCCAGCCAGCGGCACATCGCACCCTCCTTGGGAACGCGTCGGTCCTCTCGGCAGCGTGTCCCACGGCGGCGGCGCGCCGCCTCATCCCACGAGGATGAGGCGGCCTCCCCGAGCGTTCCCCACGATGAGTCCATGCTCACGGTCGGCGTGGAGGAGGAGTTCCTGCTCGTCGACTCCGACGGGATGGTCGTTCCCGCCGCGGACGAGGTCCTGCGTGAGGTCGCCGACGACCGGGTGAAGCCCGAGCTGATGACCTACCAGGTCGAGACGGTCACCGATGTCCTCACCGACCTCGCGGAGCTGGAGCGTCAGCTGCTCGACCTGCGCCGGCGCGTCGCCGCAACCTGTGACCGGATCGGCGTGCGACTGGTGGCCGCGGGCACCCCGCTCGCCGGCGACCCCGGCCTCGAGTTCGTCACGGACGCGCCGCGCTACCGCGCCCTGGCGGACCGGTTTCCCGGGGCCGCCGCCGCCGCAGGCACGTGTGCGTGCCAGATCCACGTGGGCGTGCCCGATCGTCACCTGGCCGCCCGGATCCTGGGGCGCCTGCGGCGGTGGCTGCCGACCCTGTTCTCCCTCGGCACGAACTCCCCGGTGGCAGGCGGCCTGG
>JBEVDF010000004.1:0-7441 GCA_040514145.1 Aeromicrobium sp. | reverse complement strand
GGCGCAGCCGGGACAGCTCGGCGCGGATCGTGACCTCGGGCAGCTCGTCGTCGCTCAACGCGACCGCCAGCTCGGCGGTCGTCAGGCCCCGGTCGGCCGCGGCGACCAACAGCGCGATCTCGCTGTGTCGGGCGCTCAGCCGGGTCGTGGTCGTGGCGTGGTGCAGGACCGCTCCACGGACGCCGAGCACGTCGATCCGCGGTCGGCTCGCGCCGGGCGTCAAGGTGGTGCGCGACGCTGCGGCGCCGCGGACTCGTTCGAGCCGCAGCTCGGCCTCGACCGCCGCCGCCGTGGCGCGCACCAGTCCCAGGCTCGTCGCGCTCGCGACCTCGGCACCCCCGGTGAGGTCGATGACGCCCAGCACGGCCCCCGTGTCGGGGTCGTGCACCGGCGCGGCGGAGCAGCTCCAGGGCGTGACCTGTCGGGCGAGGTGCTCCGGCCCCAGCAGCGAGACGGCCCGGTCGAGCGCCAGGGCCGTGCCCGGCGCGTTGGTGCCGGCGCTCGCCTCGCTCCAGTCGGCGCCCGGCACGAAGTTCATCTCCTCGGCCAGCCGGCGCAGCCGCGCGGCGCCCTCGACCCACAGCAGCTGGCCGGCCGCGTCGCTCACGGCGACCAGCAGCCCGGCGTCGGCCGCGCTCTCGACGAGCAGCCGCCGCACGACGGGCATGCCGGCGGCCAGCGGGTGATCGCGGCGGATCTGCTCGAGCCGGTCAGAGTCCAGCGTGATCGCCGCCAGGTCACGCTCGGGATCGAGCCCACCGCGCAGGCTGCGTCGCCACGACTCGCTGACCACCGAGCGGACGGGGCCGTCGACCGCTCCGGTGGAGAGGAAGGAGTCGTGGGCGTCGTGCAGCGCCCGCGCCAACGCGTCAGGATCGACTCCCGGCGGTACGGCGAAGGGCGATTCGGTGGGCCCCGGCGGCATGGGTGGATCCTAGCGGGTCATGTGAACCAGGTCACATGATTCTGTGGGAGGCACCGGCCTCACGACGCAGCGATGACGCCCTGATCACGCAGCAGCCCGACGACCGCCTCGACGCACTCCCCCACGCCCATGAGGGACGTGTCGATCGTCAGGTCGGCGTCGTCGGGCTTCTCGTACGGCGAGTCGATCCCGGTGAAGTCGCGGATCAGCCCGGCGCGGGCCTTCGCGTAGAGGCCCTTGCGGTCGCGCGCCTCGGCCACGGCGAGCGGGGTGGCCACGTGCACCACGAGGAAGGGCGACCTCGGCTCGACGCGGTCGCGCATCGCCCGGCGGACCGAGTCGAACGGGGCGATCGGCGCACACACGGCCAGGCCGCCGGCCTCGGCGATCCGCGCCCCCACCCACGCGATCCGGGTCAGGTTCCGGGCGCGGTCCTCGCGACTGAAGCCGAGCCCGTCGGACAGCTCGCGGCGCACCTCGTCGCCGTCGAGCAGGACCGCGTGAGCCAGGCCGCGGGCGATGACCGCCTCCACCACCGCACGGCCCACGGTCGACTTCCCGGCGCCGGACAGGCCGGTGAGCAGCAGCACGGCGCCGCGGGCCTCCCGCACGCCCGGGCGGCGGAAGTCCATCGGGTCCTGCACGCCGAGGGAGCGCAGCGCGATCGCCAGCACCTCCTGCGACGTCGTGGTCGCGCTGACGGCGGGCGCCGGGAGGTACCAGGCCTCGGCGTTCGGCACCTGCTCGGCGCAGCGGCGCAACTCCTCCATGAGGGCCATGTCGCCGGCCCACGCGTCGTCGCCCACGCCCACCAGGGCGAGGGGCCGTCCGGCCGCCACGTCGGCGGCACGCAGCACGTCGGCAGCGCCGACCCGGCCGCCGAACAGTGCGACGACGTGGTCGCCCAGGCTCACGGGCACGACGAGCCGCGCCCCGCGGGCCGGCGGGTGCTCGGCCGCCCGCACCGCCTGCAGCCGGCCCGCCACCCAGGTCGTGCCGTCGCCACGGGGGCGCGTGTCGCTGAGGACCAGCAGGGCCAGCGGCGTGTTGTCGGGGTCGGTCAGCGTGAGCGACCCCTGGTCGACGGCCTCGCGGGCCGCCTCGGCCGGGACCGCCAGATTCGCCTCCACCGGCCAGTCAGCCGGGACCCGTCCGGGCAGGCAGTAGCCGTCGACCGCGTCGAGGAAGCCGCCCAGGATCAGCTCGAGCCCGTCGAGCTGGTGGCCGCGCAGGACCGCGTCGGCGCTCACCGGAGGGCCGCGCTGTCCACGAAGTGGTCGCGTCCGGGGAGCCACGGGTCCATGGGCGACGATTGTGGCACAGCCGATGCCTGCGGTCGGCCGCATGAGAACGCCCACCGGCCGCGTCCCGCAGCACCGCTCGACCCCCAGGGGAGGAACACCTCGATGACCGACACGCGTGAGTCGCGTCGCTACGGCATGAGCCAGCTCGACCATCTCGAGGCCGAGGCGATCTACATCATCCGCGAGCTCGTCGCGGAGAACGAGCGGCCCGCGCTGCTGTTCTCCGGCGGCAAGGACTCGGTCGTGATGCTCAACCTCGCGGTGCGCGCCTTCGCCCCGGGCCCGATCCCGTTCCCGGTCGTGCACATCGACACCGGGCACAACTTCGACGAGGTCCTCGCGTTCCGCGACCACGTCGTGGAGGAGCTCGGCGTCCGGCTGATCGTCGGCTCGGTCCAGGACGCGATCGACGAGGGCTTCGTCCGCGAGGAGCCCAACGGCTCGCGCAACCGCATCCAGACCCCCGTGCTGATCCGCACCACCGAGCAGCACGGCCTCAGCGCCCTGTTCGGCGGCGCCCGGCGCGACGAGGAGAAGGCCCGCGCCAAGGAGCGGGTGTTCTCCTTCCGCGACGACTTCGGCCAGTGGGACCCCAAGAACCAGCGCCCCGAGCTGTGGGGGCTCTACAACGGCCGCATCCATCCCGGCGAGAGCATCCGCTGCTTCCCGCTGTCGAACTGGACCGAGCTCGACATCTGGCAGTACATCGCCCGCGAGGACATCGAGCTGCCCGACATCTACTACGCCCAGAAGCGCGAGGTCTTCCTGCGCGACGGCATGTACTTCACGATCAACCAGCACTGCCAGCCCCGCGACGACGAGGAGGTGTTCGTCGAGTCGGTCCGCTACCGCACCGTCGGCGACGCCACCCTGACGGCGGCGGTCCCCTCGACCGCGGCCACGCCGCAGGAGGTGGTGGCCGAGGTCGCCGCCACGCGCATCACCGAGCGCGGCGCGACCCGCGGCGACGACAAGGTCAGTGAGGCTGCGATGGAGGATCGCAAGAAGGAGGGCTACTTCTGATGGACATCCTGCGATTCGCCACGGCCGGCTCGGTCGACGACGGCAAGAGCACGCTCATCGGCCGGCTGCTGTTCGACAGCAAGTCGATCTTCACCGACCAGCTCGAGGCCGTGGAGGCCACCAGCGCCCAGCGCGGCGACGAGTACACCGACCTGGCGCTGCTGACCGACGGCCTGCGCGCCGAGCGCGAGCAGGGCATCACGATCGACGTGGCCTACCGGTACTTCTCGACGCCGAAGCGCAAGTTCATCATCGCGGACACCCCGGGGCACATCCAGTACACGCGCAACATGGTGACGGGCGCCTCCACCGCCGACCTCGCGATCATCCTCGTGGACGCCCGCAAGGGCCTGCAGGAGCAGAGCCGGCGCCACGCCACGCTCGTGTCGCTGCTGCGCGTGCCGCACGTCGTGCTGGCGATCAACAAGATGGACCTGGTCGACTGGTCCGAGGACGTCTACCGCCGCATCAGCGACGAGTTCGTCGACTTCGCGGCACGGCTGGAGTTCACCGACGTCACCACGATCCCGCTCTCGGCGCTCACCGGCGACAACGTCGTGTCGCGCTCGGCCGAGATGGACTGGTTCGAGGGGCCGTCGCTGCTGCACCACCTGGAGAACGTCTACATCGCCAGCGACCGCAACCTCGTCGACGTGCGGTTCCCCGTGCAGTACGTGATCCGCCCCCAGAACGGCCAGGGCGACTACCGCTCGTTCGCCGGGCAGGTCGTCAGCGGCGTCATGCGCCCCGGCGACGAGGTGCTGGTGCTGCCCAGCGGGCTGCCCACCCGGATCAAGGCGATCGACACCGCCAAGGGCGAGCTGGCCGAGGCGTTCGCGCCCATGTCCGTGACCGTGCGCCTCGAGGACGAGGTCGACGTGTCGCGCGGCGACATGATCGTGCGTCCGAACAACCAGCCGGTCGTCACGCAGGACCTCGACGCGATGGTCTGCTGGATGGACAGCGCGGCCATGACCGTCGGCGGCAAGTACGCGATCAAGCACACCACCCGGTCGGCCCGGGCCCTGGTCAAGGAGATCAAGTACGAGCTCGACGTCAACACGCTGCACCGCAACCAGGCGCCCGGGAGCCTCGGGCTCAACGCCATCGGCCGCGTGGTGCTGCGCACGACGCAGCCGCTGATGGTCGACCCCTACCAGCGGAACCGGCAGTCGGGGTCGTTCATCCTCATCGACGAGGCCACCAACCGCACGGTCGGCGCGGGCACCATCACCGAGCACTGACCGCTCCCACCGGACGCACAGAACGGCCGCTGCCCCCTGAGGGGCGGCGGCCGTTCCGCGGGGGGCGTGGTGTGGCCTACCAGGCGCCCTTGCGGCCCAGGACGACCCCGACGGTCTTCAACAGGATCGTCAGGTCCATCCGCAGGTTCCAGTTGTTGACGTACATCAGGTCGAGACGGATCGACTCGTCCCACGAGAGGTGCGAGCGGCCGCTGACCTGCCACAGGCCGGTCATGCCCGGCTTGACGTGCAGCCGGCGCCACACCCACTGGCTGTACTGCGACGTCTCGCTCTCGATGGCCGGACGGGGGCCCACCAGCGCCATGTCGCCCAGCAGCACGTTGAACAGCTGGGGCAGCTCGTCGAGCGAGGTCTGGCGCAGGAACTTGCCGATGCGGGTGACCCGGGGGTCCTGGGCCATCTTGAACAACGGCCCCGCGCCCTCGTTGAGCTCACGCAGGTCGTCGACCCGCTGGTCGGCGTCGACCACCATCGTGCGGAACTTGAAGATCGTGAACGGCACGCCGTCCTTGCCGGTGCGCTCCTGCTTGTAGATGATCGGCCCGCGCGTGTCCAGGCGGATCGCCAGGGCGATCAGTCCCATCAGCGGCGCGCCGAACAGGATCGCCAGCGCGGCCATCGAGCGGTCGAAGAACGCCTTGACGGCCTGACCGACCAGGTGGCTGTTCGGCGGGTCCAGGGCCAGCGCCAGCTGGTCACCGACCCGGGTGGGCCGCACGAACTCGACGTAGTCGTTCATGTCGGTGAGCACGAGGCACTCGATCTCCGCGCGCTGCAGGCCCCACGCGAGGTGCCGCAGCGACGGATCGCCGAGCGCCTGGTCGGCCGTGATGACCACGCGCGCCCCGCGAACGGTGCGCAGCAGCTTCGGGACGTCGCGGACCACGGAGTTCACCGTGGCGCTGCCCAGCGGCTGCGTGGAGTCCCACGTGCAGCGACCGACGACCACCAGGTCGTGGCGGTCCTCCCAGCGGGCCGCGAGCCGGTTGACGGCGTCGGCGGGGCCCACCAGCAGGGTGGGCACCCGGCGCAGGGCCGTGCGGTGCACCAGCGCGGAGGCCACCATCAGCGAGGCCGTCACGGTCAGGACCACCACCGCGGCGCGCAGCTCGGCCGAGACGACGTCGGAGAGCACGAGCGTGGCCAGCGCACCGAGCGCCAGCACGGCGATCAGTCGCTTGGCCGGACGCAGCGACCCGGCGCGTTCGTAGGCCGGCAACGCAGCCAGGCTGAAGCCGAGCCACAGGACGACACCGGCAGCCAGAGCCGCGAGGGCTCCGGGGGCCATGCCGACCACCACGCCGGCGACGATCGTTCCCGCGAGCACGGCGAGGTGCCCGAAGAGTCCCTGGCGGATCAATGCCTCGAAGGACGACCGCCCCGAGGGCATCGCCGTGAGTTCCCGGTGGACCGAAGGCGATCCGACCCCGGGCTCGCTGGTGATGGGCTCCACCAGGCGCAGCGGAAGGACGGTTTCATCGCGCCCGTCGATCGCTGAAGTCATGCCAACTCCCCAATGCGCACCTCCGGTGTCGAGCTGCGGACCCCTCCGCCTCACCATGCGGTACACGTGCCGTCGTGTCTGCGTACTCAGCCAAGAGCGTCGTGGAGTGGTCCCGATACAAGCCCGTAGGCCAGCCCCCCGGCCGGTTCCCCCGCACTCGATGTCTCCCTCCGCCGGATTCCCCCTCCGGCGGCCACCGAATGACTCGATGCCCCTGTCTTTCCTTTCGAAAGTAGGCCATGGCGGGACGTGTGTCCCGGCAATTTGGAAATTCCCGCCTGTAGCAAACGTCACAGGCGCTCGTACTGCGGTTTGCACCGATCCGTGCACCCAGATGCGCCGATTCGCGCAAGAGCCTCGGGGGTAACTGAAAGTTTCGCGCAGATTCAGCGGTTTTGCGAGTTCAGGGCGTGTCGTCGAACGACCACGTGGTTCCCTCACGCACCACACGCCCCGGCGACCCCGCCACCACCACGTTTGAGGGGACTTTCTGACCCCTCACGACGGCCCTCAGACCGACACAGACGTGATCGCCGATCTCGACGTGGCCCGAGACCACCGACTCGCGACACAGCCACACGTGGTGGCCGAGGCGGATCGTGGCGCCGAAGGGGTTGATCCGCTCCCCCGTGACCGCGTCCTCCAGCCGGTGCATGTCGTCGGTGGCGATGTAGACGCCCGCAGCCCAGAGCTGGTCGCCCGCGGCCACCACGCGGCCGCCGTTGCGGGCGTCGACCACCGGCGAGCGCGTGGCCACCAGCGGTCCGTGCAGGACGATCGAGGAGCCCGGTCCGCAGTAGAGCTCACCGGCGGTCAGCACGACGCGCTCGTCCAGGAACACGGTCGCCTCGTTCCCGCCGACGAGCAGCGAGGTCAGGTGGTCCATCGGCGCGCCCACGACGATCAGCGCGTCCTGGAAGTAGAAGGTGGTCAGCGCGTCGACCACGTGGTCGGGCAGCCGCGCGCCGGGCGCCGTGTACAGCGCGTTGTCGAGGTCGTTCCACCACGCGGGCAGCGGTCCGTCCATCCGCCGCCAGTCGATCGCGTCGAGGCGGGCCGGGTCGACCCCCGCGGCGACGAGCCGGGCCCGGTGCTCGGGCGTCATCGCGTCGTCGGTCCGGGACAGCTCCAGCCAGGTGGTCACGCCGGACATCCTCCCACCCCCGGACGCACCGGACCCCGGCACCTGAGAGGTGCCGGGGTCCGGTGGGAACCGCTGGGATCAGAAGCCCATGCCGCCCATGCCACCCATGTCGCCCATGTCGGGGGCGCCGCCCGGGGCCGCGGGCTCCGGCTTGTCGGCCACGACGGCCTCGGTGGTGAGGAACAGCGCGGCGATGGACGCCGCGTTCTGCAGCGCCGAGCGCGTGACCTTCACCGGGTCGTTGACGCCCGCGGCGAGCAGGTCCTCGTACGTGTT
>JBEVDF010000303.1:0-5973 GCA_040514145.1 Aeromicrobium sp. | reverse complement strand
GGTGGGGCGAGCGGACTCAGCCGACCAGGCCGAGCTCGACCGCGGCGGCCTTCGCGTCGATCGGGACCGACACCGGGGTCGGGGCGCCGGCGATGGCCCACTCCGGGTCCTTGAGACCGTTGCCGGTCACGGTGCAGACGACGGTCTGGCCCGGGTCGAGCTGACCCGCGGCGTGCTGCTGCAGGAGACCGGCGACGGACGCGGCCGAGGCCGGCTCGACGAACACGCCCTCACGCGACGCCAGCCAGCGATAGGCCTTGAGGATCTGGCGGTCGGTCACCGCGTCGATCCGTCCGCCGGACTCGTCGCGCGCCGCGACGGCGTACGCCCACGAGGCGGGGTTGCCGATCCGGATCGCGGTGGCGATGGTCTCGGGGTTCGTGACGACCTCGCCCCGCACGAGCGGCGCGGCGCCGGCGGCCTGGAAGCCCCACATCCGCGGGCGCGACGAGGCGTCGCCGGACTCGTGGTACTCCACGAAGCCCTTCCAGTACGCGCTGATGTTGCCGGCGTTGCCCACCGGGAGCACGTGGATGTCGGGGGCGCGGCCCAGCACGTCGACGATCTCGAACGAGGCGGTCTTCTGGCCCTCGAGGCGCATCGGGTTGACCGAGTTCACCAGGGCGACCGGGTACTCCTTGGCCAGCCCGCGCGACATGTTGAGGCAGTCGTCGAAGTTGCCGCGGACCTGGATGATGTCGCCACCGTGCATGACCGCCTGGGCCATCTTGCCGGCGGCGATCTTGCCCTGGGGCACGAGCACGATCGGCGTGAGGCCGGCGCGCGCGGCGTAGGCCGTCATCGACGCCGAGGTGTTGCCCGTGGAGGCGCACACGACGGCCTTCGCGCCCTCGGCGACCGCGGCGGAGATCGCCGTGGTCATGCCGCGGTCCTTGAAGGAGCCGGTGGGGTTGTCACCCTCGACCTTCACCCAGACGTCGCCGCGCACGAGGCCGGACAGCCACGCCGAGTGGATGAGCGGCGTGCCGCCCTCCCCCAACGACACGACGGTTGCGCCCGGCTCGAGCGGGATCCGGTCCCGGTACTCCTCGATGACTCCACGCCACGGGCTGGCCATCACGACACTCCTTCGACTCGCATGACAGACGACACGCCGCGCACCATCTCCAGGTCGCGGACCTGTCCCACGGTCGCCGCCAGCGCGGCGTCGTCGGCCTCATGGGTGACGACGACGAGTTGGGCGTCGCCGCCGCGGCCCTCCTGGCGGACCGTCTTGATCGAGACGTCGTGGACGGCGAACGCCTCCGCGACGGCGGCCAGCACACCCGGACGATCCTCGACGTCGATCTGGACGTGGTACCGCGTGCGGGCCCGGCCGATGTCGAGCACCTCCACCTGGGCGTGCGCGGTCTCGCCGGGGCCGAAGACCCCGTCGACGCGGTGGCGGGCCACCGTGACGACGTCGCCCAGGACGGCGCTCGCCGTGGGCGCGCCGCCCGCACCGGGGCCGTAGAACATGAGCTGGCCGGCGGCCTCGCTCTCGACGAAGACCGCGTTGTAGGCGCCGCGGACGCTGGCCAGCGGGTGGGTCGCGGGAATCATCGCGGGGTGGACGCGCACCGACACCGCGGTGCCCTCGGGGTCGATCTCGCAGATCGCCAGCAGCTTGACGACCGAGCCGATCTCGGAGGCCGAGGCCACATCGGCCGCGGTGACCTCGGTGATGCCTTCACGGTGGACGTCGGCGATCGTGACGCGCGTGTGGAACGCCAGCCCGGCGAGGATCGCGGCCTTGGCAGCGGCGTCGAAGCCCTCCACGTCGGCGGTGGGGTCGGCCTCGGCGTACCCGAGCCGCTGGGCCTCGTCGAGCGCCTCGTCGAAGCCCGCTCCGGTGGTGGTCATCGCGTCGAGGATGAAGTTCGTGGTGCCGTTGACGATGCCCAGGACCCGCTCGACGCGGTCGCCGGCGAGCGACTCGCGCAGCGGGCGGACGATCGGGATGGCGCCCGCGACGGCGGCCTCGTAGTAGAGGTCGCGCTCGGCCTTGACCGCCGCTTCGTAGAGCGTGTCGCCGTCCTCGGCGAGCAGGGCCTTGTTGGCCGTGACGACCGAAGCGCCGCTCTCGAGGGCGGCCAGGATCAGCTCGCGGGCCGGCTCGATGCCGCCGATGACCTCGATGACGACGTCGAGGTCGCCGCGCGTGACGAGGGCCGTGGCGTCGGTGGTGAAGAGCTCGGCGGGGATGTCGAGGCTGCGCGTGCGCTCGAGGCGGCGGACGGCGATGCCGACCAGCTCGACGGGGGCGCCGACGCGGCGGCCCAGCTCCTCGGCGTCGCGCAGGAGGAACCGGGCGACCTCAGTGCCGACGACACCGCAGCCGAGCATCGCGATGCGGATCGGACGGGCGGGAGCGGACGTGGTCACCGGGCAAGACTAGCGGCGTCGCGCTTGCGCCCGTGCCCCTGTCCGCGACCGCACCGGTCGTGCTGGCAGCGCCTGGTCACTCGACGTCGAGGGCGAGGAGGTCGTCCTCGGTCTCGCGACGCAGGATGAGGCGGGCCTCGCCGTCGCGGACGGCGACGACCGCCGCACGCGGCACGTGGTTGTAGTTGCTGGCCAGCGAGCGGCAGTAGGCGCCCGTGCCGGGCACCGCCACCAGATCGCCCGCGGCGATGTCGGCCGGCAGGAACTCGGACTTCACCACGATGTCGCCGGACTCGCAGTGCTTGCCCACGACGCGGGCGAGCACCGGGCGGGCCTCGGACTCCCGCGACGCGAGCGTGCAGGAGTAGTCGGCGCCGTAGAGCGCGGGCCGGATGTTGTCGCTCATGCCGCCGTCGACCGAGACGTACATCCGCGAGCCGCCACCGTCGAGGCCCACGGCCTTCGTCGTGCCGACCTCGTACAGCGTGAACGTCGAGGGGCCGGCGATCGCGCGGCCGGGCTCGATCGACAGCTGCGGGACGTCGATCTTGAGCGCAGCGCACTCGTCGGTGACGATCTTGACGATCTCGCGGCCGAGGTCCTCCGCGGGGCGGGGGTCGTCCTGGGTGGTGTACGCAATGCCGAAGCCGCCGCCGAGGTCGAGTTCCGGCGCGGTGACGCCCAGCTCGCGGGCGATCTGGTCGTGCAGGCGCAGCACGCGGCGCGCGGCGACCTCGAAGCCGTCGGTGACGAAGATCTGCGAGCCGATGTGCGAGTGCAGGCCCAGGAAGTCGAGGCCGTCGGCGGCCAGCACGCGGCGGACGGCGTCCAGCGCGGCCCCGTCGGCGATCGAGAAGCCGAACTTCTGGTCCTCGTGCGACGTGGAGATGTACTCGTGCGTGTGCGCCTCGACGCCCGCCGTGACCCGCACCATCACCGGCGCGCGCACGCCCAGCTCGGCGCTGAGGGCAGCCAGCCGGTCGATCTCCTCGAACGAGTCGATCACGATGCGACCGACGCCGACCTCGAGGGCCCGGCGCAGCTCGGCGACGGACTTGTTGTTGCCGTGGTGCCCGATGCGGGCAGGCGGGAAGCCGGCGCGCAGCGCGACCGCCAGCTCTCCGCCGGTGCAGACGTCGAGGTTCAGGCCCTCCTCGGCGATCCAGCGCGCGGTGGCGACGCACAGGAAGGCCTTGCCGGCGTAGTAGACGTCGGCGTCCGGGAAGGCCTCGCGGAAGCCACGGGCTCGCGCGCGGAAGTCGTCCTCGTCGACCACGTAGAGCGGAGTGCCGAACTCCTGCGCGAGCTCGGTGGCCGGCTCGCCCGCCACGGTGAGGACGCCGTCGACCTTGCTGACGTTGGCCGACCACAGGTGTGGCACGAGCTCGTTGGAGTCGTCGGGCTCGCGCAGCCACTCCGGGCCGCGGGTGCCGGCCTGGCCGTGCAGGGCGCCTGCCTCGTGCGATCGCATGGTCACATCCGTTCCGGCGCCGAGACGCCCAGCAGGTCGAGTCCGGTGGCGACCACCTGACGCGTGGCCGCGACCAGGACGAGCCGCGCGCGGTGGGTGTCCGTGGGCTCCTCGTCGCCCTGCGGCAGGACCCGGCAGACGTCGTAGAACTTGTGGAACGTGGAGGCCGTGTCCTCGAGGTACCGAGCGATCCGGTGCGGCTCGCGCAGCTCGGCGGCGCGCGCCACGACCCGCGGGAACTCGGCCAGGGCGCGCAGCAGGTCACCGGTGCGGTCCTCGGCGAGCAGCGACGGGTCGAATCGGTCGAGGTCGGCGGTGAGGCCGAGGTCGGCGCCGTTGCGGATGATCGACGACAGGCGGGCGTGCGCGTACTGCACGTAGTACACGGGGTTGTCGTTGCTCTTGCGCGTCATCTCGGCGACGTCGAGGGTGAGCGGCGAGTCGGCCGGGTAGCGGATCAGGGTGTACCGCAGCGGGTCGACGCCGATCAGGTCGATCAGCTCGCGCAGCGACACGATCGTGCCGGCGCGCTTGCTGAGCTTGAGCTCCTTGCCGTCCTGCAGGATCTTGACCAGCTGGCCGATGAGGACCTGGATCTGCTCGCCGGGGGTGTCGCCGACGCACGCCGCCATCGCGTTGAGGCGCCCGACGTAGCCGTGGTGGTCGGCGCCCAGCAGGTAGATGCAGGTGTCGAAGCCACGGTCGCGCTTGTTCACGTAGTAGGCGGTGTCGGACGCGAAGTAGGTGAGCTCGCCGTTGCCGCGCAGCAGCACGCGGTCCTTGTCGTCGCCGAAGTCGGTGGTGCGCATCCAGACGGCGCCCTCGGACTCGAACAGCCGGCCCTGCTCGCGCAGCTTGGTCATGCCGCGCTCGACGGCGTCGGACTCGTGCAGCGAGCGCTCGGAGAACCAGACGTCGAAGTGGGTGTTGAACTCGGCGAGCTCGGACCGGTGCTCGCTCAGCTGCAGCGCGTAGCCGGCCTCGCGGAACGCGACCAGCTGCTCGGCCTCGGGCAGGCTCGTGATCCCCGGGTCGTCGTGGACGATCCGCGCGGCGAGATCGGCGACGTAGGCGCCCAGGTAGCCGTCCTCGGGCGGCTCCTGGCCGTGGGCCCGCGCCATCAGCGAGGCGCCGAACTTGTCCATCTGGTTGCCGCGGTCGTTGATGTAGAACTCGCGGGTGACCCGGTCGCCGGCCGCGGTCATGACGCGACCGATCGCGTCGCCGACGGCGGCCCAGCGGGTGTGGCCGAGATGCAGCGGACCCGTGGGGTTGGCGCTGATGAACTCCATGTTGACCGCGCGCCCGGTGGGCTCGGCGTAGCCGTAGGACTCCCCCGCCTCGAGGACGTGACGGGCGATCTCGCCCTGGGCGCCGGCGGCGACCCTGATGTTCAGGAAGCCCGGTCCGGCCACCTCGGCACCGGCGATGCCGTCGGACGCGGCCAGCTCGGCGGCGAGCAGCTCGGCGAACGCGCGCGGGTTCATGCCGGCCTTCTTGCCCAGCTGCATCGCGATGTTCGTCGCGTAGTCCCCGTGCTCCTTGACCTTCGGTCGCTCGACGCGGACCTGGGTGGGGACCGGGTCGGGAAGGGTCACGCTGCCGGCGTCCACGAGGGACGTGAGGGCAGCGACGATGGCGTCGGAAAGCTGGTCGGGGGTCACCGGCACAGCCTATCGGCGTGCGCTACTGCCGGGATTCGAGGACCCGGCGCACGGTCGCGATGAGGGTGTCGGGGTCGAAGGGCTTCGTGACGTAGTCGTCGACACCGGCCGCCGTCGCGCGGTTGAGGTCGATCTGCTGGCTCTGGGTGGAAACCATCACGAGACCGACGTCGGCGTACCGGGGGTCGGCGCGGATGCGGGTGATGGCCGTGACGCCGTCCATGCGCGGCATCATCATGTCCATCGTGATGAGGCCCGGCAGGGCCTCGAGTGCCGCGAGGACCTCGAGACAGTCCTGCCCGTCCTCGGCCTCGATCACGTCGAAGCCGGCCAGCTCGAGATTGGTGCGGATGAGAAAACGGATGGACGCCGTGTCGTCGACGACCAGCACGGTGGGGGGCACGGGGCCCACGCTACCGGTGCGCTACCTTGGTTATCGCGACATCCACGCCG
>JBEVDF010000261.1:0-4814 GCA_040514145.1 Aeromicrobium sp. | reverse complement strand
GCAGCGGCCCGCGCCACCAACGACCCGCCTCCGCCCTCCGGCGGCCGTGGCTGGGTGGGCTCGTGAGTGCCCGCCTCGTCTGGTTCGTCGCGGGCGCGGCCGCCGGCGTCTACTCCAGCGTGAAGGCCAGGCGAGCGGCCTACCGGCTCTCGATGCCGGGCCTGATCGACCAGGCCGCCGCGCTCGGCTCCGGCGTGCGGGCCTTCCGTGCCGAGATGGACGAGGGCATGCACGCCCGCGAGGCCCATCTGCGCCACCACCTGCTGGACCACGAACCCCGGCTCGCACTGCCCGAGCCCACCGACCCCTCCGAACCAAAGGACCCCCACTGATGGAGACCGCTGAGATCCGGCGCCGATTCCTCTCCCACTTCGAGAACGCCGGCCACACGGTCGTGCCCTCGGCGCCGCTGCTGTTCGACGACCCGAACCTGCTGTTCGTCAATGCCGGCATGGTGCCGTTCAAGCCGTACTTCCTCGGCCAGGAGACCCCGCCGTTCGATCGCGCCACGAGCGTGCAGAAGTGCGTGCGCACCCTCGACATCGAGGAGGTCGGCAAGACCACCCGTCACGGCACGTTCTTCCAGATGAACGGCAACTTCAGCTTCGGCGACTACTTCAAGGAAGGCGCCATCACGCTCGCGTGGGAGCTGATCACCAAGTCCGTCGACGACGGCGGTCTGGGCTTCGACCCCGAGACGATCTGGGTCACGGTGCTGCACACCGACGACGAGGCCCGCGAGATCTGGAAGCGGGTCGCCGGCCTGCCCGACGAGCGCATCCAGAACCGCGGCCTGCTGGACAACTACTGGCACATGGGCGTCGAGGGCCCGGGCGGTCCGTGCTCGGAGATCTACATCGACCGTGGACCGCAGTACGGCCCCGACGGCGGCCCCGAGGCCGACGAGGACCGCTTCCTGGAGATCTGGAACCTGGTCTTCATGCAGGAGGAGATCACCAACGTCTCCGCCAAGGACCAGTTCGACGTGGTCCGGCCGCTGCCGAAGAAGAACATCGACACCGGCATGGGCCTCGAGCGCGTCGCGTACCTGCTGCAGGGCAAGGAGAACCTGTACGAGATCGACGAGGTCTTCCCCGTCATCGAGCGTGCCTCCGAGCTCACGGGCCGCACCTACGGCGCCGACCACACCGACGACGTGCGGTTCCGCGTGGTGGCCGACCACGTCCGCAGCAGCCTGATGCTGATCGGCGACGGCGTCACGCCCGGCAACGAGAGCCGTGGCTACGTGCTGCGTCGCCTGCTGCGTCGCGCCGTGCGCTCGATGCGCCTGCTCGGCTACGAGGATCCGGCGCTGCCCCAGCTGCTCCCGGTGAGCATGGAGCGGATGAAGGCGTCGTACCCCGAGCTCGAGACGGACTTCGCCCGGATCAGCCAGATCGCCTACGCCGAGGAGGAGGCGTTCCGCCAGACGCTCGACAAGGGCACGCAGATCTTCGACGTCGCCGCGGGCGAGACGAAGCAGTCCGGTGGCAGCCTGCTCAGCGGCAGCCAGGCGTTCCAGCTGCACGACACGTACGGCTTCCCGATCGACCTCACCCTGGAGATGGCCGAGGAGCAGGGCCTCTCGGTCGACCAGGAGGGCTTCCGCTCCCTCATGGCCGAGCAGAGGGCGCGCGCCAAGGCCGACGCGAAGTCCAAGAAGGGCCTGCACGCCGACACCACGGCCTACCGCGAGACGATCGACGCGTTCGGCCCCACCGACTGGGTCGCCTACACGAACCTCATCACCGAGTCCAAGGTGCTGGCGCTGCTCGCTGGCGGCCAGTCCGTGCCGGTGATCTCCGAGGGCCAGGTCGGCGAGGTCGTGCTCGACCGCACCGGCTTCTACGCCGAGTCCGGTGGCCAGGCTGCCGATGCCGGCGTGCTGCGCTGGGACGGCGGCCACGCCGAGGTGCTCGACGTCCAGCGGCCGATCCGCGGGCTCGTCGTCCACCAGGTGCGCGTCCTCCAGGGCGAGCTGACCGCCGGCTCCGAGCTGTTGGCCGAGGTCGACCACGAGTGGCGCATCGGCGCTCGCCAGGCGCACTCGGGCACGCACGTCGTGCACGCCGCGCTGCGCGAGGTGCTCGGCCCCACGGCGCTGCAGTCCGGCTCGTACAACCGTCCTGGCTACCTGCGCCTCGACTTCGGGTGGGGCGGCGCTCTCGACCCCGAGCAGTTCCACCAGGTCGAGCAGGTCTCGAACCGTGCGCTGCGTGAGGACCTGCAGGTCTCGCAGCACTGGATGACCCTGCCCGAGGCGAAGGAGTTCGGCGCCCTCGCGCTGTTCGGCGAGACCTACGGCGAGGAGGTGCGCGTCATCGAGATCGGCGGCCCCTGGTCGCGCGAGCTCTGCGGCGGCACCCACGTCGAGCGCTCCAGCCAGATCGGCACCGTCGTGCTGACCTCGGACTCCTCGGTCGGTGCGGGCAACCGGCGGATCGAGGCGCTCACGGGCATCGAGGGCTTCCAGTACCTCGCGCGCGAGCGTGACCTCGTGGTGCAGCTCAGCGACGTGTTGAAGGCCAAGGCCGACGACCTGCCCGCGCGCGTGCAGGACCTGGTCTCGCGTCTGAAGTCCACCGAGAAGGAACTCGAGAAGTTCCGCACCGCGCAACTGCAGGCCGGCGCCGGCGAGATCGCCCAGTCGGCCGAGGACATCGACGGCGTGGCGTTCGTCGGCCACCGTGCCGAGGGCGTCGGCGGCGGCGACGTGCGCCAGCTCGCGCTCGACATCCGCGGCCGCCTCGCCGACCGCCCGGCCGTGGTCGTCGTCATCGGCACGGCCGGTGACAAGCCGTCCGCGGTCGTCGCGCTCAACCCGGCCGCCATCGAACGCGGCCTCTCGGCCCAGCAGCTCATCGCGACCGTGGGCGAGCGGATCGGCGGTCGCGGTGGCGGCAAGGCCGACGTCGCCCAGGGCGGTGGCACCGACCTGGGTGGCATCGATGCCGCCTTCGGCGCCGTCCGGGACGCCTTGCGCGGATGACCTGGCGCAGGGGACGCCGACTCGGGGTCGACGTCGGGGACGCCCGGATCGGGGTCGCGTCGTGCGACCCCGACGGGCTGATCGCCACTCCGGTGGAGACCGTGAAGGCGGGGGAGGGCTCCATCGCGCGCCTCGTCGCGCTCGTCGAGGAGTACGAGGCGTTCGAGGTCGTCGTCGGCCTGCCCTTGGGGATGTCGGGTCGCGAGGGCCCCGCCGCGGTCAAGGTGAGGGCCTACGCGACCGCTCTCGCAGAGGCTGTTTCCGGGGTTTCGGTACGGTTGATCGATGAACGACTCTCGACGGTGGCTGGCCAGGCCCAGCTGCACGCGAGTGGACGCACGACGAAATCGTCACGATCGGTCATCGACCAAGCGGCGGCCGTGGTGATTCTCCAGTCGGCGATCGACGCCGAGAAGACGCGCGGAACCGCGCCCGGCGAAGTGGTCGACGTGGTGACGGAAGGGAACGACGGATGAGCGAGAGTGACGGCGGGCTGGAGATCCTGACCGGCGAGGAGGAGCCCCGGCGCAACCGTCCCGGCTCGCGCCGCAAGGACGAGCCGCCGGCCAAGAAGTCGGGTCTGAAGAACGTGATCGCGGTCATCGCGGTCATCGCGATCCTCATCGGCGGCTACGTGGTCGTCACCAAGGTCATGGACCGCATGGGTGGCGTCGACGACTACTCCGGATCCGGCACCGGCACGGCCGAGGTGACGATCCCCTCGGGAGCGAACGGCATCCAGATCGCCCGCCTCCTGGCCGAGCAGGACGTCGTGAAGTCGTCCGAGGCGTTCTACCAGCTCAGCCTCACCGACGCGCGCGCCCAGCAGATCCAGCCCGGCACCTACAAGCTGCGCCAGCAGATGTCGGCCGAGGCCGCGCTGGCGGCGTTGGTCGACCCGTCGGCCCGCATCCAGGCGAAGTTCACCGTGCCCGAGGGGGCCCGGGTCGGCCAGATCGTCGAGATCATCGCGAAGAACACCGAGCTGGAGACCAAGGACCTCGAGGCCGCCCTGGACGACCCCGCCTCGATCGGTCTGCCCGACTTCGCCAACGGGAACCCCGAGGGCTACCTGTACCCCGAGACCTACTTCGTCGAGCCGGGCGACGACGCCAAGGCGGTCCTGTCCCGCATGGTGCAGCAGACGCTGAAGGTGGCCAAGGACCTCGACATCGGCACCCGGGCGCCCGCGCTGGGACTGTCCGGCGAGGAGGTCCTCACGGTGGCCAGCATCCTGGAGTACGAGGGCCAGAAGCCCGAGGACTACGCCAAGATCGCCCGCGTCCTCTACAACCGCATCGAGCAGGGGATGCCCCTGCAGCTGGACTCCACCGTGTCCTACGTCAGTGAGCGCAAGGGCGACGTCTGGACCACGGCCGAGGAGCGCGCCAACCCGTCGCTGTACAACACGTACAAGCACCAGGGCCTGCCGCCGGGCCCGATCGGCTCGCCGGGCAAGGCCTCGATCGAGGCCGCGCTGAACCCGCCCGACGGCCCGTGGCTGTACTTCTTCGCGAAGAAGGACGGCTCCGTGGTCTACAACGAGGACTTCGGCAAGCACACCTCCGACTGCCAGGCTGAGTACGGCGCTGGTTCGTGCGGCGGCTGACATGAGGTGCGCCGTGGTCGGGTCGCCGATCTCGCACTCGCTGTCGCCGGCGATGCACCGAGCGGCGTACCGGCAGCTCGGGCTCGACTGGAGCTACGGCGCCTTCGACGTGCAGGACGGCGAGCTCACCGAGTTCGTGTCCGAGCACCGCGAGGGCTGGCGCGGCTACTCCGTCACGGCGCCCCTGAAGCGCGAGGCGGCCACCTTGGCATCAGT
>JBEVDF010000121.1:0-23826 GCA_040514145.1 Aeromicrobium sp. | reverse complement strand
AGCTCGCCGGCACGGCCCTGCGCACCGTCTTCCCGGTCCACAGCCGCAACGAGGACCGGTGGCACGACTCGGTGGGCTGGTTCATCACCAACGCGGTCCTGGAGTCCGAGGACACCGACCCCGCCGCGTGCTCCGCCGCGGTGAAGGAGGCGATCCGGCTGGGGTCGTGGCCGTTGGCCGATGTCATGGCCCCGTGGGGCGGGATGCCCGAGGCACCCGGGATGTTCGCCGTGTCCTGGCTCGACATGCGCCGGCTCCCCGTGCGGATCGACACGGCAGGACTCGACGCGCAGTACGTCAGCGCCGCCATCACCACCAGCAACGTCATGCTGTGGTTCATCATCGACGACTCCGGAGTGCATCTGCGCTGCCGCTACCCCGACACGCAGGTGGCGCGGCTCAACGTGGGCGCCTGGCTCGACACCCTCGTGGCCCGCATGCGCGAGCTGGCAGCGGGTGGCACCACGTCCGTGGCAGGCGCGAGGATGGGGGCATGAGCCTCTCGATCACCGGCGACGACACCGCCGACCAGCTGTTGACCGACGATCCCTTCGCCCTGCTCGTGGGCATGCTGCTGGACCAGCAGATCGCGATGGAGGCGGCGTTCTCAGGTCCCGCGAAGATCCTCGAGCGCGTGGGCACCCTCGACCCCGCGGACATCGCCGGGCAGGAGCCCGAGGCGTTCGAGGCGGTCTTCCGCCAGACCCCGGCCGTGCACCGCTACCCCGGCTCCATGGCCGGCCGGGTGCGGGCCCTCGCGGCGGCCGTCCGCGACGACTGGGGCGGCGACGCCGCGGCGATCTGGACGCAGGGCTCCCCCGACGGCTCCGAGGTCCTCAAGCGGCTCAAGGCGCTCCCCGGGTTCGGTGAGCAGAAGGCCAAGATCTTCCTCGCCCTGCTGGGCAAGCAGTACGGCTACGACGGCGCCGGCTGGCGCGAGGCGGCCGGCGACTACGGGCAGCCCGGCCACCGCAGCGTCGCCGACATCACCAGCCCCGAGTCGCTGACGAAGGTCCGCGAGTTCAAGCGCGAGCAGAAAGCCGCTGCGAAGGCGGCCAAGGGCGGCTGAGGCTCAGGCGCCCTCGGCGTCGGCCCCGAGCGCCGAGCCCTCGAGCCATTCGTCCCACGAGCGGTTCCAATCGGTCCAGCCGTTGCCCGGCTCGAGTCGCCGTGGACTGCCGATGTAGTTGACCACGTCGCCGCGCTTGCTCTGCGCGAACACCCACGCGGCGTCCTTCGTGCTCATCCCGACACAGCCGTGGCTCACGTTGGCGTTGCCCTGCGACGCGGTCGACCACGGCGCGGCGTGCAGGAACTCCCCCGAGTTCGTGACGCGCAGGGCCCACTTCACGCCCTTGAGGTTGTAGTAGCCGGGATCGTCGGAGTCGACGCCGGTGGTGGCGGCATCCATGTCGATGGACCTGTGCTTCTCCATCACGACCTTGATCCCGTTGCGGCTGCGGTGGTCGGAGTCGCCGGTGGACACCGGGATCGTGCGGGTGTTCTTCCCGTTGATCTTCACCGTCGCCCGGTGACGCTTCGTGTCCACGACGGTGACCACCGATCGGCCCACGCGGAACTTCACGTGCTGGTCCTGCTGCCCGTAGACGCCGTTGCCGGCGTGGACGCTGTTGAGCCCCAGGTCGACCGAGACCTGCGTGCCCGGCTTCCAGTACCTCTTGGGCCGCCAGTGCGCGGTGTTGTTGCTGAGCCAGTACCAGCCGCCGGCGGTGGCCGGTTGGGCCGTGACCTTCATCCGCTTCTCGAAGGCCGCGCGGTCGGTGACCGGCACGTCGAAGCTGACGATCACCGGCATCCCGATGCCGACGGTCTCGCCCTCGAGCGGCGCGACCGCGGGGTACGTCTGCTGGTCGAGGCTCAGCGCGCGCGTGGTGAAGCGCGACGTCGTGGAGACCTGCTTACCGTCGTCGCCGGTGCCGGACGCCTGCAGCACGTAGGTGGTGGCGGGCTCGAGCAGTGCCGACGACGTCCAGCGCACGCCGTGGATCTCGCCGGGCACGGTCGCCTTCCCGTCGGCGGACGCCAGCGAGACCTCGGCCAACTGTCCGTCGAAGCCGTCGACGGTGACGACCGAGTCGACCGCCACGTCGGCGGCACCGTCCTCGACGCTCGCCGAGATGGTCAACGGGTCCTTCGCCTTGACCGCGTCGACGGGGTTGCCGGCTCCGCCGTCGGTGCACGACGCTGCCAGGACCATCACCATGAGCAGGCCGCTGGCCCGCATTTTCCACGTACTCACGCCTGAAAGTGTAGGCAGGCGGACCTCAGCACCCGGACAACGAAACGCTCCCGGTGTCGAAACACCGGGAGCGTCGTCGTGCGAGGCGTGGCTCAGTGAGCGTGCGCGCCGCGGTAGTACTCGAACAGCCAGCCGACGAGGCAGATCGCGCCGAACGGCAGGGCCATGATGAACATCCACCAGCCGAAGACGACGCCGAGCACGAGCATGCCGAACGACATCGCCGCGAACAGCGGCCACCAGCTGTAGGGCGGGAAGAAGCCGAGCTCGCCGGCCCCTTCCAGGATCTCGCCGTCCGTGCGGTCCTCGGGACGCTCCGGGATCGCCTTGGTGACGAACCAGAGGTAGAAGCTGATCATGAAGAACAGCAGCATCGCCATGACGAGCGCGACCGTGCCGGTGACCTCGTGAGCGACCGCCCAGTAGACCGGGGTGACGATCACGAAGAAGATCGCGCAGCTGAAGAACAGCCAGAATTCCTTGCGCATCGATCACTCACCAGCCTTCGGGTTGTTGCCGCCGAGCGCCTCGCGGCGACCCTCGACATCGGGGGCGTCGGCCATCGGCTTGTCCTCATCGGGGTTCTGCGCCATCTCGAGCTCGACCACGTCCGGGTGGTGCAGGTCGAACGCGGGGCTCTCCGAGCGGATCCGCGGCAGCGACACGAAGTTGTGGCGCGGCGGCGGGCTGGAGGTGGCCCACTCGAGCGTGCGGCCCCAGCCCCACGGGTCGTCCTGGCGGACCAGGGGCGACTTGCGGGTCTTCCACACGTTGTAGATGAACGGCAGCGTGGAGGCGCCCAGCAGGAACGCGCCGATCGTGGAGATCTCGTTCAGGCGGGTGAAACCGTCGCCGGGCAGGTAGTCGGCGTAGCGACGCGGGAAGCCCTCGACACCCAGCCAGTGCTGCACCAGGAAGGTCAGGTGGAAGCCGACGAACAGCAGCCAGAAGTGGATCTTGCCCAGCTTCTCGTCGAGCATCCGACCCGTGATCTTCGGCCACCAGTAGTAGTAGCCGGCGAACATCGCGAACACGACCGTGCCGAAGACGACGTAGTGGAAGTGCGCCACCACGAAGTAGGTGTCGGACAGGTGGAAGTCCAGGGCCGGCGAGGCCAGGACGATGCCGGTCAGACCACCGAAGAGGAAGGTCGTCAGGAAGCCCAGCGCGAACAGCAGGGGTGTGTCGAAGGAGACGGATCCGCCCCACATCGTGCCGATCCAGTTGAAGAACTTCACGCCCGTTGGCACGCCGATCAACAACGTCATGAAGCTGAAGAACGCGAGGTTCACCGCTCCGGTGACGAACATGTGGTGGGCCCACACCGCCGCCGAGAGCACGGCGATCGCCAGCGTCGCGCCGACCAGGCCGACGTAGCCGAAGACCGGCTTGCGGCTGAAGACCGGCAGGACTTCGGTGATGATGCCGAAGAACGGCAGGGCGATGATGTAGACCTCAGGGTGGCCGAAGAACCAGAACAGGTGCTGGTACATGATCGGTCCGCCCGTGGATGGGTCGAACACGTGCGCCCCGAGCATCCGGTCGGCGCCCAGCGCGAGCAGCGCGGCGGCGAACACCGGGAAGACGATGATGATCAGGATGCTGGTGACCAGCGTGTTCCACACGAAGATCGGCATCCGGAACATCGTCATGCCGGGTGCGCGCATGCAGAAGATCGTGGTGATGAAGTTGACTGCGCCCAAGATGGTGCCCAGGCCCGACATGTACAGGCCCATGACCCACAGGTCGCCACCGACGCCGGGGGTGTGGATCGAGTCCGACAGCGGCAGGTAGGCGAACCAGCCGAAGCTGGCCGCGCCACCGGGGACGATGAAGCCCGAGACGGCGATCAGCGAGCCGAACAGGTACAGCCAGTAGCTGAACATGTTCAGGCGCGGGAACGCGACGTCGGGGGCGCCGATCTGCAGCGGCATGATCATGTTGCCGAACGCGAAGAACAACGGCGTCGCGAACATCAGCAGCATGATCGTGCCGTGCATCGTGAACAGCTGGTTGTACGTCTCGTCGCCGACGAACTGGCCACCCGGGCGGGCGAGCTCGGCGCGGATGATGAGCGCCAGGATGCCGCCGAAGACGAAGAAGAAGAACGTCGTCACGGCGTACATCTGACCGATGACCTTGTGGTCGGTGGTCGTCAGCAGCGTGAAGGCCTTCGTCCCGAGGGAGCGCTCCTTGACGGCAGCGCTGCGTGCCTCAGGTGCGTCGAAGGTTGCGGTGGCCATCAGTCCTCCGGTTCGCTCTCGCCGCTGGCCTCGATGCCGGCGACGGTGTCCGCTGTCGTGGAGCCCTTCGGCGTGCCGACCTGTCCGGCTGCCTCGAGATCGGCCAGGTGGGCCTCGTACTCGTCGGCGGACACGACCTTGACCTTGAACAGCATGCGGGTGTGGTAGACGCCGCACAGTTCAGCGCAGCGACCGGTGAAGGTGCCCTCGCGGTTCGGCGTCATGGTGAATGAGTTGTTGCCGTCCTTGCCGGGGATGTTGCCCGGGACGACGTCCATCTTGAAGTAGAACTCGGGAACCCAGAAGGAGTGGATGACGTCCGGCGAGATCAGCTCGAACTTCACCGACTCGTCCACGGGCAGCCACAGCTCGGGCAGGTTCGCGGTGTCGCCCTGGTCGAAGACCGGCTCACCGCCGGGGGCGCCCTCGAGGTAGTTGAACGTCCACTGCCACTTGCTGCCGACGACCTCGATGGTGTGATCGGGGTTCTCGACCTCTTCGAGCTGGGCGTTCTGCGACTCCACGGTGTGGAAGAAGAACACGGCGACGATGATCACCGGGGCGATCGTGTAGAGCGCCTCCAGCGGCAGGTTGTAGCGAACCTGCACCGGGGCCGGGTCGTCGCTCTTCTTGCGGCGGTACCGGACCGGCGCGTAGACGATCATGGCGAACACGAGCACGAAGACCACGAGGACCGCGATCCAGGTGCCCAGCCACAGGTTCCACATGTGGATGGATCGATCCGATCCGGCCACGGGAAGCGCGAGTCGGTTCAAGTCCGACTCGTCCAAGGGCGAGCAGCCGCCAAGCATGACAGCAGCCAGGGCGGTCAACACCGCCAGTTTCATCCGACCCACGGGGCGCCTTTCTCAGAACATCTTGACCACACAGGGTTTTGAAGAACAGTAACGCAGGCGATCGCTCGCCCAGCGGGTTAGGTCAGCCTGACTTGACCACCGCGTCATGGCTGATCGAGAGGGCCTCGCCGATCTCCGCGCAGGCCTCGTCGCCGTACGTCGAGCGCACCCGATCGAGGAACGCCGAGCGTTCCAGCACGTACTCCTGGGTGCCGATCGTCTCCACGACGCTGGCCGCGATCGTGCAGCCGACCTGCGCCGCCCGGTCGAGCGACAGGTCCGCCGCGATGCCGGCCATGAAGCCGGCGCGGAAGCTGTCGCCGACGCCCGTGGGGTCGACCGCGGTGACGCCGTCGATGGCCCCGATCTGGTGGCGGGTGCCGTCGGCCTCGATGACGACGCAGCCGTCCTTGCCGTGCGTGACGACGCGCACGCCCACCCGCTCGGCGATGTCGGCGTCGCTCCAGCCGGTCTTCTTGGCGATCAGCGCGGCCTCGTAGTCGTTGCTGAACAGGTAGGCCGCACCGTCGATGAGATCGCGGATCAGCTCACCGCCGGCCCACGCGAGCTGCTGCGACGGGTCGGCGGCGAAGGGGATGCCGAGCTCGCGGGCCGTGCGCGTGTGGCGCAGCATGCCGTCGGGGTCGTCGGGGCCGATGAGCAGCAGGTCGATGGGCTGCTGGGCGTGCAGCGCGGCGATGTCGATCTCGCGGGCCTGAGCCATCGCTCCGGGGTAGAACGTCACGATCTGGGCGTGAGCCTCGTCGGTCGTGATGGTGCACAGTGCGGTGTGCAGCGAGGGGTGGACCAGGACGGTCGAGGTGTCGACGCCGGCCTCCTGCAGCCACTCGCGGTAGCCGAGGTCGAAGTCGCGGCCGACGGCGGCCACGAGCGTGGGGTGCAGCCCGAGGCTGCCGAGCCCGAAGGCGATGTTGGCGGCGCAGCCGCCCCGGCGGACGTCGAGGTCCTCGACCAGGAACGAGACCGCCAGCTTGTCCAGCTGGTCGGGCACGAGGGAGTCGGAGAAGTTACCGGCGAAGGTCTGCAGGTGGTCGGTGGCTACCGATCCGGCGATGGCAAGGTGCACGGCGGCCACGATAGGCGATCGGGGCACGCCTCCGGAAACCCGGTGGCGTGCCCCGATCGACGTGAGGGTGCTGCGTGACTCAGTGGAAGGAGTCGCCGCAGGCGCAGGAGCCGGTGGCCATCGGGTTGTCGATGGTGAAGCCCTGCTTCTCGATGGTGTCGACGAAGTCGATCGTCGCGCCGTGCAGGTACGGCAGGCTCATGCGGTCGACCACGACGTTGACGCCGTCGAACTCACGGATCTCGTCACCGTCGAGCGTGCGCTCGTCGAAGAACAGCTGGTAGCGCAGGCCCGAGCAACCACCGGGCTGCACGGCGATGCGCAGCGCGAGGTCGTCGCGTCCTTCCTGCTCCAGCAGGCTCTTGACCTTGCCGGCCGCGCCGTCGCTGAGAGTGATCCCGTCGGCGGGCGTGGTTTCGGTGATGGTGGTCTGGTCCGTGGCGGTCATCGAGGCTCCTCGGTCTACGGATGGATCGTGCCTCCGGTGCAACGCGGCGCGATCCGTTTCGATTCCCATCGTACGCGGCCAATCGAACCGGTCGAGCCCCCATGGCCCGTTTCGAGCGTCGAATCAGGCCGACCAGGAGCGGGCGACGCGCGCGGCGAGGTCGGCCAGGTGTCGTGCGGGCTCGCGCAGGGCGGCGTCCTCCCCCACGCGGTCGACCACGCCGTAGGCCGATTCGACGCCGAGCGCCCGCATCTCGCGACTGCCGACGTCGACCCGGCCGGCGAGCACGACGCAGGGGGTGGCCCGGTCCATCGCGATCGAGGCGACGCCGTGGACGACCTTGCCCGCACGGGAGGAGTAGTCGAAGGCCCCCTCCCCCGAGACGACGAGGTCGGCTCCCGCCACGAGGTCCGCCAGACCGGCCTCCTGCGCGACCAGCCCGATCCCGGACGTCACCTCGGCGCCCAGCACCAGCAGCGCGAAGCCCAGGCCTCCCGCGGCCCCGGCGCCCTTCTGGTCGGCGACACGCCGCTGCGCGGGCGTGCTGCCGCACACGGCCTCGACGAATCGGTCGAGCCGGTGGTCCACCGTCAGGACCTGTTCGTCCGTGAGGCCCTTCTGCGGGCCGAACGTGCGGGCTGCTCCGAACATGCCGAGCAGGGTGGTCTCCACGTCGGCCGCGACCTCCAGCTCGACGCCGGCGAGCCGCTCACGGACGGGTTCGAGGTCGACGCGCGTGACACCGTCGAGTCCGGCCGGTCCGGCATCCAGCGGCACGTCGGCGGTGGCGCCGAGGGCCGCGAGCAGTCCGGCACCGCCGTCGGTGGTGGCGCTGCCACCCAGGCCCACGACGATGCGCCGCGCTCCCCCGTCGACGGCCGCCGCGATCGCCCGGCCGACGCCCACGGTGGTGGCGTCCATCGGCCGCGGGTCGGGCACGAGGTGCAGGCCGCACGCCTGGGCGGACTCCAGGTAGACGGTGTCGCCCACGACGAGCAGCCCGACCGGCGTCGGCTCGCCCAGGGGTCCGGGGACGCTGACGACCTCGAGCCGCCCGGCGTCGCCGAACGCGTCCTGCAGGGCGTCGACGAAGCCCGGTCCGCCGTCGGCCATGGGCGCCTCGACGAGCTCGTCGTGCGGGGCCGTGCGCCGCCAGCCCTCGGCGATGGCACGGGCCGCCTCGGGAGCGGTCAGCGTGCCCGCGAACTTGTCCGGCGCGATGACGATGCGCACGTCAGGCCGCGGCGGCCTTCTCGGCCGCGGCGAGCAGCACGCAGGTGGCCAGCCCCTCCATGGCCGCCGTCAGCTCCGCCATGGGCGGGAACGACGGCGCGATGCGGATGTTCCGGTCGCGCGGGTCCTTGCCGTACGGGAACGAGGCGCCGGCCGGGGTGAGCGAGATGCCCGCCTCCTTCGCCAGCTGCACGACGCGCGAGGCCGTGCCGTCGACGACGTCGAGACTGACGAAGTACCCGCCCTTCGGCGTGGTCCACGTGGCCACGTCGTGCGGGCCGAGGCGCTCGGACAGGATCCGCAGCACGGTCTCGAACTTCGGGGCGAGGATCTCGCGGTGGCGCGCCATCAGGTCGAGCACGCCCTGCGGGCTGCCGAGGAAGCGCGCGTGGCGCAGCTGGTTGACCTTGTCGGGGCCGATCGTGCGGACGGCCGTGTGCGAGAGGTACCAGGCGATGTTGTCGGCGGAGCCGGCCAGGAAGCTGACGCCCGCGCCGGCCAGGGTGATCTTCGACGTGGACGCGAACATCAGCGGGCGGTCGGGGTGGCCGGCCGCCGAGCACAGCCCGACGATGTCGGCGGACTTCACGTGCTGGTCGGTGAGGTCGTGCACCGCGTAGGCGTTGTCCCAGAAGATCCGGAAGTCGTCGGCCGCGGTGTCCAGCGAGGCGAGCTCGGCGGCGACCTGCTCACTGACGACGGCGCCGGTGGGGTTGGCGTAGGTCGGAACGATCCAGATGCCCTTGACCGCCGGGTCGGCGACGTGCTCGCGCACCGCGGCCATGTCCGGCCCGTCCTCGAGCATCGCGATCGGGATCATCTCGATGCCGAGGTGCTCGCAGATGGCGAAGTGACGGTCGTAGCCGGGCGCGGGGCACAGGAACTTGACCGGGCCGTCCTTCCAGGGCGCTCCCCCGGGCGTGCCGTGCAGCATCGCGAAGACGATCGAGTCGTGCATCATCGACAGGCTCGCGTTGTTGCCGGCGATGAGCTGCTCGACCGGGACGCCCAGCAGTTCGGCGAAGATCGCGCGGAGCTCGGGCAGGCCGGTGCCGCCGCCGTAGTTGCGCACGTCGACCCCGCCGGACACGTGATCCTCGATCGGCGTGGTGAGCAGTCCCTCCGAGAGGTCCAGCTGGTCCGCCGAGGGCTTGCCGCGCGTGATGTCGAGCTTCAGGCCGGCCTGCTGGAGGTCGGCGTACGCCTGCTGCTGCTCCGTCAGGAGGGCTTCGAGCTGGTCACGGGAGAGGGAGTCGAGGGTCACGGTCCCACGGTATCGCGCACGTGAGGTCGATCATTCTCGGCATCGCGACCGCCCGCGCTGCCCTGGCATCGGGCCCACGACGGGCGACGAGGGCGGCCGCCTGCGGTGGACCCAGACCGGGAGCCTCACAGTCCGGGGGCACCCCAGATGGCGAGCCAACGCTCCAGATCGGGCTCGATCGGCACGTCCTGCTCGATCAGCGCCCGCATCCGCAGCTCGGTGGGGTTGTCGCGCCGGCGCGCTCCCGACGGGTCGGGGACGAATGGGTAGAAGGTGCCCCGCTTGAACAGGTAGACCAGCGCCGCCCGCTGGCCCTCGTGCTCGAACACGACGGTGGAGCACAGCATCGAGGCGTCGAAGCCCTGCGCGGCCATCGTGGAGTTCACGGCGTGCAGGTCGGTGACCAGCCCGGACACGTCGCCCGACGGCCGCACGACCTCGAGCCAGGTGAATCCGAACTCGTCGCCGTGCAGCTCGACCGTGGCGGTGGGGTCGGTGCGGATCATCTCCTGCGCCGAGGTGATCACCTCGTCGTCGGCCCGGCCCTCGGCGTCGCGGAAGCAGACCGCGCCGTGGCCGCTGAACGCGAACCCCTCGGCCTGGAGCGTCAGTGCCGCCTGCGGCACGGAGAACAGCACGTCGAGGTTGGCCTTCGGCGGCTTCGTGCGCCCGAGCAGACCGTCGAGGAATCCCACGCTCAGCGCCTCTCAGTGAGGTCGGCGCCGATGCGTGCGAGCTGGTCGAGGCGGGCCTGCAGCGGCGGGTGCGTGGACATGAGCGCCTGCGCGCTGTCGCCCTTGAGCGCGGGCGCGATGAAGAAGGCGTTCATCGACTGGGCCTCGCGCAGGTCGGACGTGGGGATCCGGGCCATGTCGCCGGAGATCTTCACCAGCGCCGAGGCCAGCTTGGAGGGTCGACCGGTCAGGTACGCGCCGGAGCGGTCGGCGCTGAGCTCGCGGTAGCGCGAGAGCGCGCGCGTGAGCAGGAAGCTGACGGCGGTGACGACGAGGCTGACCAGGATCACGACGATCATCGCCGGGCCGCTGTTCTTGTCGCGGCTGCCGCCGAACAACATGCCCCAGCGGGTGAGGAAGCCGGCCAGCAGGCCGAGCGAGGACGCGACGGTCATCACCGAGACGTCGCGGTTGGCCACGTGCGCGAGCTCGTGCGCCAGGACGCCCTCGAGCTCGTCGGCGTCGAGTCGCTGCATGATGCCGGTGGTGACGCAGACCGCGGAGTGCTTGGGCGAGCGGCCGGTGGCGAACGCGTTGGGCATGTCGGTGACCGCGACGGCGACGCGCGGCTTGGGCATGTCGGCCAGCGCGACGAGGCGGTCGATCATCGCGTGCAGCTCGGGCGCCTGCTCGGGCGTCACGACGTGCGCGCCCATCGACTTCAGCGCGAGCGAGTCGGAGAAGAACCACTGCCCCCACGCCATGCCGAGCGTGATGACGGCAGCGATCCACATCTCGCCGGCGACCGAGATGAGCATCGCGCCGAAGAGCACGTAGAGCAGGACCAGTCCCAAGCCGACCCCGCCCATGCGCAGGGTCAACCCGCGGTCACTGCGAAATCTGGTGCGGGCCATGTCCGTCTCCCTCCACGGCGCGGGGCTCGGTGTCCACCGAGCCGAGCGCCTCGTCGAAGCGCCGCAGCAGCGCCTCGTCCTGCGACTCTCCCGGCTTGGCCAGGATGCCTTCGTTCATCAGCTCGTCGACGGCGTCGGCCGTGGCCTCCAGCTCGCGGGTGTGCCGTTCGGCGTCGGCCATGACGCGGCCCACCTCACCCGCGGTGGCGCCGATCCCGGCGGTGGCGCCGTGGATCTCGTTGCGGGCCTGGGCGGCGGAGTAGCGCGCGGCGAGCGTGTCCTTGCGCACCCGGAAGTCCTCGATCTGACGCTCGATCGACGACGCCGAGTTGATCAGCTGGTCCTCCTCGGAGCGCAGCTGGGCGTGGCGGTCGTCGAGCTCGCTCGCGGCCTTCTCGAGGACGACCTGGCGCTCGAGGGCCCGGCGGGCGTCGGCGTCGTCGCCGCGCTCGACCGAGGCCTTGGCCTCAACGTCGGCCGCCGCGATCTCGCGGCGCAGGGAGGCGAGCTGGATCTCGACGCGCTTGCGGCTGGTGGCGACGTCGGCCACACCGCGACGCACCTGCGCCAGCAGTTTCGACTGGGTCCGGTAGGCCTCGTCGAGCCGCGCACCGACCTCCTCGATGTCGGGTCCGTCGTTGCCCGCGGCCCGCGACGTGAAGATCCGCGTGACTCGTCTCCATAACCCGCCCTCAGCCATGGCCCCACCCTATCCGTGCGATCCAGCACTCGGCCCGGCCTTGTAGGGTCGTCCGCGTGAACGACGCAGCCGACGAGAGCCCCCAGGGCAAGGGCGGACCGACCCGTAGCCGCCGGGAGGCCGAGGCCGCCCGCAAGCGGCAGATGAAGCGCCCCCTGACGCGTCGCGAACAGGCCGATCGCGAGCGACGCCGTCGTGCCGCTGCACGCGACAAGCAGCGCGAGGCCCTCCTGGGCGGCGGCTCGGTCGCCGACCTGCCCGCCCGCGACCGGGGCGCGGCCAAGGCGCTCGCCCGCGACGCCGTCGACCGGCGCCGCACGGTGGCCGAGTTCATGCTGCCGCTGCTCGTCGTCATCTTGGTCCTGAGCTTCTTCCCGGCGATGGCCGAAGTGGTCTTCTCGCTGTGGACCGTCACGATCTTCGCCACCCTCATCGACGAGATCTGGCTGATCACCTCGCTCAGGCGCCAGCTGAACAAGCGCTTCACCAAGGCCGAGCGTCGCGGCGCGGTGCTCTACGCGGTCCTGCGCAGCACCCAGATCCGCCGCATGCGCCTGCCGAAGCCGGCCATCGAGGTCGGCCAGCCCCTGCGCGAGCACTACTGACGCGCAGGCGGCCGGATCACTCCGGTCGCAACGACATGGGGCCGTAGACCTCGGCCCCGTCCTCGAGCAGGCGCACCTGCTCCACCCCGTCCTCGAGCAGATCCTCGAACGACGTGCCGATCCACGACTCGGCCTCGCCGCGCTGGTCGAACTCCTCCGACGTGCCGACCGTCTCGCCGGCGCTGTTCTCGTACTGCCACGTGAAGCTCATGTCAGTCCTCCTTGGTGGACGGCTCGACGAACGGGGGCTTGGTCACGGTGAACTCCTGCGGCCGCCCGCGCACGTCGACCGTGACGGTGTCGCCGTCGGCGACGGTGCGGTCGAGCAGCGCCAGGCCGATCCCCTGGCGCAGCGTGGGCGAGAAGGTGCCGGACGTGACCTCGCCGAGGACGCCGCCGTCCGTGTCGTGCACCGCCATGCCGGGGCGCGGGATGCCTCGCCCCTGGGCCAGGAGGCCGCGCAGGGTGCGCACGGTCTTCTCCTCGCGCTGGCGCTCGAGTGCCTGCTTGCCCCAGAACGTGGGCTTGGACCAGCCCACGGCCCAGCCGGCCCGCGCCATCACCGGCGAGACCTCGGCGGACAGCTCGTGCCCGTGCAGCGGGTAGCCCATCTCGGTGCGCAGGGTGTCGCGGGCGCCCAGTCCGCAGGCCCGGATGCCGAGTGACTCCCCCGCCGCCATGACGGCGTCCCACACCGGGACGACCTCCTCGGCGGCGACGACCAGCTCGTACCCGCGCTCACCGGTGTAGCCGGTGCGGCACACGGTCAGCTCGACGCCGTCGATCGTGCCCTTCGTGAAGGACATGTAGTCGTGGTCCGAGGGCAGCCCCAGCGCGTCGAGCAGCTCGTCGCTCAGCGGTCCCTGGATGGCCAGGACGGCGTAGTCGCGGTGCTGGTTCTCGACGTCGATCCCCTCCGGGGCCGCGGCGCGCAGGCGGCGCACCACCTCAGTGGTGTTGGCGGCGTTGGGGATGAGGAAGACCTCGAACTCGCTGCGCAGGTAGGCGATGAGGTCGTCGACGGTGCCGCCGTCCTCGGAGCAGCACAGCGTGTACTGGGCCTTGCCCGGCGCGATGCGGGTCAGGTCGTTGGTCAGGCAGCGATTGACGAAGTCCACCGCTCCGGTGCCACGCACGAGCGCCTTGCCGAGGTGGCTGACGTCGAACAGGCCCACCGCTTCGCGGACGGCCTTGTGCTCGGCGAGGACGCCGCCGCCGGCGTATTCCAGGGGCATCGACCAGCCACCGAACTCCGAGAACTTGGCACCGAGGGCCTCGTGCCGTTGGTGCAGGGGCGACAGGAGCAGGACCATGCGAGCCAAACTACCGCTGACTAGAGTGACGGCATGTCCACGGTCCAGTTGCGTGCCACCCTGCCCACCGTCGATGCCGTCGTCGTTCTCCTGCCCTCAGGATCCAGCCTTCCGGACGGCATCCCCTGGAGCGCGTTCGGCTTCACCGGCGAGGCCGGCGAGGTCGTCGTGGTCCCCAGCGGCGACGCCCAGCTGACCGCGTGGGTGGCCACCGCGGCCGAGCCCACTGCCGAGCAGCAGCGTCGCGCCGTGGCCAAGGGCCTGCGCGCCGTGCCCAAGGCGACGCGCGTGGGCATCGACCCGAGCCGCGTGGCCGAGCCCGACCTGGCCGCGATCGCCGAGGCCGCGGTCCTGACCACGTACGCCTACCTGGACTACAAGGGCGACGAGGCGCGCCAGAAGACCACCGTGGTCGACACCGTCACGATCCTGAGCCCCGACGCCCGCAAGGCCGCCGCCAAGCGCCTCGTCGACGACGCCGTCGTGATCGCCGAGGCCACGTGCGTGGCGCGCGACTGGGTGAACGCTCCCCCCGGCGACCTGCGCCCGCCGGCGTTCGCCGATGCCATCAAGGCCGCCGCCCCCGCGGGCGTGCGGGTGCAGGTGTGGGACGAGAAGCGCCTCACCAAGGAGAACTGCGGCGGCATCCTCGGCGTCGGCGCCGGGTCGGACGCCCCGCCGCGGCTGGTGAAGCTCACCTACAACCCCGAGGGCGCGAAGACCCACCTGGCTCTCGTGGGCAAGGGCATCACCTTCGACTCGGGCGGACTCTCGCTCAAGCCCGGCGCCTCGATGATGACGATGAAGTGCGACATGGGCGGCGCGGCCGCGATCGTCGCGGCGACCACCGCCATCGCGCGTCTCGGTCTGAAGATCCGCGTCACGGCGTTCGCCTGCATCGCCGAGAACCTGCCCAGCGGCACCGCCACGCGCCCCGGCGACGTGCTGCGGATGCGCTCCGGCGCCACCGTCGAGGTCCACAACACCGACGCGGAGGGTCGCCTCGTGCTGGCCGACGGCCTGGCGCTGGCGTTGGAGGCCAAGCCCGACCACATCATCGACGTCGCCACGCTCACGGGCGCGGCGATGGTCGCCCTCGGCACGCGCACCACCGCGGTGCTGGGCAACGACGAGGCGCTGCAGGACCGCGTGCTCGGCGCCGCCGACGTGGCCGGCGAGTCGATGTGGCGCCTGCCGATCACCGAGGAGATCGGCGCGGCCGTGAAGACCTCGTCGATCGCCGACCTGCGCCAGCACAACCCGAAGCCGTACGGCGGCACGATGTACGCCGCGGCGTTCCTGCGCGAGTTCGTCACCGACGCGTCGTGGGCGCACCTCGACATCGCCGGCCCGGCGTTCAACGACGGTGCGGCCTTCGACTACACGCCCGTCGGCGGCACCGGCGCGGGCGTCCGCACGCTCGTCCACCTCGCCCGCGACCTGGGCTGACCGCGATGGCGGCGTTCGACGACCTGCTGCACGCCGAGCGCGAGGGATCGGGCTCGGCCTCGGTCTCGGCGGCGGTCGTGCGCGACGGCAGTCTTCACTGGTCCGGCGCGGTGGGAACGCTCGACGGGCGTGACGGCCCACCCGCCACGCCCGCGACCCCCTACCGGATCGGCTCGATCACCAAGACGTTCGTCGCGGTCGAGGTGATGCGGCTGCGCGACGAGGGGCGGCTCGACCTCGCCGACCGCATCGACCGCCACCTGCCGGACGTCCCGTTCGGCCACGTGACGATCGCCCAGCTGCTGACCCACACGTCGGGCCTCCAGGCCGAGACGAAGGGGCCGTGGTGGGAGCGCACGCCCGGCGGCGGCTGGGACGAGCTGATCGGCTCGGGCCTGTCCCTGGTGCACACGCCGGGCACCCGGTTCCACTACTCCAACGTGGGCTTCGCCGTGCTCGGCCGACTGGTGGCGGTGTTACGCGAGACCACGTGGTTCGACGCGGTCCGCACCGGGATCCTCGAGCCCCTCGGGATGCAGGGCGTCACGCAGCACCCGGGTCCGCGCGCCGCGACCGGGCTCTCCCAGCACCCCGCTGACGGCCGGCTCATGGTCGAGCCGCACCACGACGCCGGCGCCATGGCCCCGGCCGGACAGTTGTGGGCGAGCGCCGAGGACCTCGCCCGGTGGGCGGCGTTCGCCGCGGGCGACACCGGCGGCGTGCTCGCCGAGTCGAGCTGGGCCGAGATGGTCGTGCCGCTGGCGGTCGACGACCGCCCGGGCGTGCCGTGGGCCACGGCGCAGGGCCTCGGCTGGCGCATCTGGCCCGGCAGCGGAGCCGGCCGGCGGGTCGGCCACGGGGGCTCGATGCCCGGGTTCCTCGCCACGGCCATCGCCGAGCCAGCCAGCGGCTGGGGTGTGGTGGTGCTGGCCAACGACACGCTGCACCTGGGCGATCTCCCCACGCTCCTGCTCGACGCCGCCACCGAGCTCGAGCAGCGCCCCACCGAGAGCGCGACCGTCGAGCCGGCGCCCGACGTCGCGGCACTGGTGGGCGACTGGTTCTGGGGTCCGGTCCCCTACCGGCTCGAGCCGACCGCCGACGGCTTCCACCTCAGCGATGTCAACGGCAATCGGCGCTCGCGGTTCGTGCGCGACGGTGACGGCTGGCGGGGACTGGACACCTACTTCGCCGGCGAGCGTCTCGTCGTGCGCGCCGACGGAGCCCTCGACCTGGCCACGTTCGTCCTCAGCCGCGAGCCCTACGACCCCGCCGTGGACCACCCCGGCGGACTCGACCCCCGCGGCTGGCACTGACGCGCCTGCGTGACGAGGCGCGACTAGAGCCCGAGCTTGCGGGCCGCCTGCTCCACCTGGTCCCAGCGGGTGCGGTCGCCGCCGGTGCGGTCGGGGTGCGCCTTGCTGCGCGCGGCGCGCAGGACGCGCTCGAGGTCGGACTTCGAGGGGTTGCGCGGCAGCGGCTCGGTGCCGGCGATCGTCTCGAGCGTCATGATCGCGGCGAACTGCGCACGGCTGTAGTCGCCGCGCTCGACCTCGACGGTGGTCTTCTTCGCGCTGGCGCGAGCGTTGTACTCGCGCATGCGCTGCGGGTAGCCCACGCGGTTCGCGTCGTAGATCGGGATCTTGAGGCTGCGGGCCAGGTCGGCGGCCGCCTTCTCGTTCGGCACGCGGCGACGCGTCCACTCACCATCGGCGGCGACGAAGACCACCGTGGTCTGGGTGACCGTGGTCTTCGGCTCGACGAAGGCCTCGACCCCGGAGCGGGACGTCGCGAACTCCCGCAAGGCGGCGAGATCGGCCTTGCTGGCGTCGCGATCGGACACGACGGCACCGGCTGAGGTGCGTCGACGGCGTTTGAACAAGCCCACGCGGCAATTCTGCCGGACCGGACCCACCCGCATCAGGAAGCGCGCAGAAACCTACTGCGAAGTCACATCCCGGGGGCCCGCCCCGGTGGCAGCCCTCACCGGACAGGTGACAAGATGACAGCAGACCACCTACCCGGAGGACATCGTGCCCGACGACGCACCCCATTCGTTCGACATCGTCATTCTCGGAGCCGGAAGCGGGGGCTACGCATGTGCCCTTCGTGCCGTCCAGCTCGGCAAGACCGTTGCCATGATCGAGAAGGCCAAGGTGGGTGGCACGTGCCTCCACGAAGGCTGTATCCCCACCAAGGCGCTGCTGCACGCGGCCGAGGTCGCACAGACCGCCCGCGAGGGCGACTCGATCGGCGTGCACACGTCGTTCGACGGTGTCGACATGCCCAAGGTCAACGCCTACAAGCAGGGCGTCGTTGACCGCCTCTACAAGGGCCTCACCGGCCTGGTGAAGTCCGGCGGCATCACCGTCATCGAGGGCGAGGGCAAGCTCGTCGACGCCAAGACCGTCGAGGTCGACGGCCAGCGCTACACGGGCACGAACGTCGTGCTCGCCACCGGCTCGGAGCCCCGCACGCTCGGGATCGAGATCGGCGGCCGCGTGATGACCAGCGATCAGGCCCTGAAGCTCGAGGAAGTCCCGAAGCGCGCCGTCATCATCGGCGGCAGCGTCATCGGCGTCGAGTTCGCCTCCGTCTGGAACTCCTTCGGCGCCGAGGTCACCATCGTCGAGGCGCTTCCCACGCTCGTCCCGCTCGAGGACCCGATCCTCAGCAAGGGACTGGAGCGCGCCTTCCGCAAGCGCAAGATCGCCTTCAAGACGGGCGTGAAGTTCACCGGCGTCGAGCAGAACGACAACGGCGCGGTCGTCACGCTGGAGAACGGCGACACGATCGAGACCGACGTCGTCCTGGTCGCCGTGGGCCGCGGCCCCCGCTCGGCCGGCCTGGGCTTCGAGGAGGCCGGCGTCACGGTCGAGCGCGGCTGGGTCCCCACCGACGAGCGCCTGCGCACCAACGTCGACGGCGTCTTCGCGGTCGGCGACCTCGTGCCCGGCCTGCAGCTGGCGCACCGCGGCTTCGCCCACGGCATCTTCGTCGCCGAGGAGATCGCGGGCCTGAACCCGCGCCCCATCGTCGACGTCAACATCCCGCGCGTCACCTACTGCGAGCCCGAGCTCGCGTCGGTCGGTCTCACCGAGGCGCAGGCCAAGGACAAGCACGGCGAGGTCGAGACCATCGAGTACAACCTCGGCGGCAACGGCAAGAGCCAGATCCTGCAGACCGCCGGTGTCGTCAAGGTGGTGCGCGAGAAGGACGGTCCGATCGTGGGCGTCCACATGCTCGGCGCGCGCATGGGCGAGCAGATCGGCGAGGCGACCCTCTGGGTGGGCTGGGAGGCCTACCCCGACGACGTCGCCGAGTTCATCCACGCCCACCCCACCCAGAACGAGTCCCTCGGCGAGGCTGCCCTCGCCCTGGCCGGCAAGCCGCTGCACTCGCACGCCTGAGAATCGAACAGGACACCCACATGGCAACAGAAGTCACCCTTCCCGCGCTCGGCGAGTCCGTCACCGAGGGCACGGTCACGCAGTGGCTGAAGGCCGTCGGCGACACGATCGAGGTCGACGAGCCCCTGCTGGAGATCTCGACCGACAAGGTCGACACCGAGATCCCCTCCCCCGTTGCCGGCACCATCTTGGAGATCCGTGCCGAGGAGGATGACACCGTCGAAGTGGGCGCCGTCCTGGCGATCATCGGCGACGCGGGCGAGTCCTCCTCCGACTCCGGCGACTCGGGTGAGTCGTCCGAGGCCGAGGCGGAGCCCGAGCAGGAGGCCGCGCCGGAGCCCGAGCCCGAGCAGGAGTCCGAGCCCGAGGCGGAGGCCGCGCAGGAGTCCGAGCCCGAGCCCGAGCCGGCGCAGGAGCCCGACGAGGAGGCCCCGGCCCCCGAGCCCGAGGCGAAGCCGGCGTCGTCGGGCGGCGGCACGGCCGTCACGCTGCCCGCGCTGGGTGAGTCCGTCACCGAGGGCACGGTCACGCAGTGGCTGAAGGCTGTCGGCGACACCGTCGAGGTCGACGAGCCGCTGCTGGAGATCTCCACCGACAAGGTCGACACCGAGATCCCGTCCCCCGTCGCCGGCACGCTGCTGGAGATCAAGGTCGACGAGGACGAGACCGTCGAGGTCGGCGCCGAGCTCGCGATCATCGGCGAGAAGGGCGCGGCCCCGGCCGAGTCCCAGCCCGAGCCCGAGCCCGAGCCGGAGCCTGAGGCGGAGCCGGAGCCGGAGGAGGCCCCGGCCGAGGAGCCGAAGGCCGAGGAGCCGAAGGCCGAGGAGCCCCAGCCCGAGCCGGAGCCCGAGCAGCCGAAGGAAGAGCCCCAGGCGCAGGAGCCGAAGGAAGAGCCGAAGGCCGAAGAGCCCCGGGTCGAGGTCTCCGCGTCCTCCGACGCCGGTTCCGCCGAGGGCTACGTGACGCCGATCGTGCGCAAGCTCGCGAAGCAGCACGGCGTCGACCTGGCCACGGTCAGCGGCTCCGGTGTCGGCGGTCGCATCCGCAAGCAGGACATCCTCGACGCCGCCGAGAAGAACAAGGCCGCCGAGGCTCCCGCCGAGAAGCCGGCTGCCGCTGCTGCGGCGCCGTCGGCCCCGGCCTCGCCCCTGCGCGGTCGCACCGAGAAGCTCTCCCGCCTGCGCAAGACCATCGCCACCCGCATGGTCGAGTCCCTGCAGGTCTCGGCGCAGCTCACGCAGGTCCACGAGGTCGACGTCACCGAGGTCGTCCGCCTGCGCGCCAAGCACAAGGACGCGTTCCTGGAGCGCGAGGGCGTCAAGCTGACGTACCTGCCGTTCTTCGCGAAGGCGGCCATCGAGGCGCTCAAGCAGTTCCCGCAGGTCAACGCGGCGCTCGATCTCGAGGGGGGCACCGTCACCTACCCCGACGGCGAGCACCTGTCGATCGCGGTCGACACCGAGCGTGGC
This sequence comes from Aeromicrobium sp., assembly GCA_040514145.1. Classification (GTDB taxonomy): domain Bacteria; phylum Actinomycetota; class Actinomycetes; order Propionibacteriales; family Nocardioidaceae; genus Aeromicrobium. The sequence goes on along the minus strand of JBEVDF010000121.1, from coordinate 3,900 downwards.
CTGCTGGCGCCCACGATCAAGAACGCCGGCGACCTCAACATCGCCGGTCTGGCCCGCAAGATCGCCGACATCGCCGATCGCACGCGGAACAACAAGATCCTTCCCGACGAGCTGTCGGGCGGAACGTTCTCGATCACGAACCTGGGCAGCAACGGCGCCCTGTTCGACACGCCGATCATCAACCAGCCGCAGGTCGCGATCCTGGGCGTCGGCTCGATCGTCAAGCGTCCGGTGGTCATCACCGACGCGAACGGGTCGGAGTCCATCGCGATCCGCTCGATGGCGTACCTGGCGCTCACGTACGACCACCGCATCATCGACGGTGCCGACGCGGGTCGCTTCCTGACCGCGATCAAGGAGCGTCTGCAGGCCGGCGCGTTCGAGGGCGAGCTGGGCTGAGCATGCGAGTCGTGATCGGGGGCGCGTCGGGTTTTCTCGGCGCGCCCCTGGTTCATCACCTGCGCCAACGGGGCCACGAGGTCACGGCGCTGGTGCGGCGTACCGCGGGTCCGGGCGAGTCCTGGTGGAAGCCGTCGGAGAGCCTCATCGACCAGGACCTGATCGCCCAGGCCGACGCCGTGATCAACCTGTCCGGATCGCCGATCTCGCAGTGGCCCCGCACCCCCGCGCGCAAGCGCGAGATCCTCGCGTCCCGCCTCGGTGCCACCTCCACCCTGGCGCGTGCCGTCGCCGCCGCCCCCACCCCGCCCGCGTTCCTCTCGGGATCGGGCATGTCCTGGTACGGCGTCGACCGCGGTGACGAGGAACTCGACGAGACCTCCGGCCCGGGCACCGGCTTCCTGGCCGACGTGGCCCAGCAGTGGGAGGCGGCAGCCGCCCCGGCCGTCGAGTCCGGCGCCCGCGTGGCCTACCTGCGCACGTCGGTCGTGCTCGACAAGTCCGGCGGCGCGCTGAAGCTCATGCTGCTGCCGTTCCGGGTGGGCCTGGGCGCCCGGCTCGGCGATGGCCATCAGTACTTCTCCACGATCTCCCGGCGCGACTGGGTGGCCGCGGTGACCCACGTGCTCGAGGGCGACCTCAGCGGGCCGGTGAACCTCGCGATCCCCGACGACGTCACGAATCGCGACTTCACCCGCACCCTGGCCTCCACGGTGCACCGGCCGGCCGTGCTGGCCGCACCGGCGTTCGCGATCCGGCTGGCCCTGGGCAGCCTCGCCGACGACCTCCTCGGCTCCCTGCGCATCCGGCCCACCGCGCTGATGGAGAACAAGTTCTCGTTCGCCGACCCCGGCATCGACCGCGTGCTGCGCACCGCCCTGGGCCGCGGCGCCTGACTCAGCGCACTCGCACGATCTGCCACCAGCCGTCGCGGTGGGCGAGCTCGACGATCCTGCGGTCCCACGCGTCGGTGGGCAACGGGTGGCGCGTGCCGTCCTCGAACACCGCCACCGTGGGCCCGAGCCGCTCGACCACCTCGACGCCCGTGGCGCCCACCCGGCACGAGGCCCGCACCGTGCGGGCGCCCTCGACCGCGATCCCCCGCTCGCGCCACGAGCGCAGCCGCTCGACATCGGCTCCGGCCGTGCCGGGCGCGTAGGCCCGGACGAGCAGCCGTTCGTCGCCGGAGGTCCAGGCCAGGGCGCGCAGGGCGTCGAGCGCCGTCAGTGCGTCGCAGCGCCCCGTGAACGGCACGGCGAGGGCGACGAGAGCCGCGATCCACTCCCCCATGGCCTCAGCCTCGCCGGTGCCCGCGTGCCGTGTCGACTCGCGGTCCACAGCCCTGCCACGATGGACCAGTGGCGACCATCCGCGCGGCGACTCCGGCCGACCTCCCGGCCATCCTCGACATCCACAACGAAGCCATCGAGAACACCACGGCGATCTGGGACGAGACGCCGGTCGATCTGTCCGACCGCGTCCGCTGGTACGAGGCCCGTGTCGGCGCCGGGCACCCGGTTCTGGTGGCCGACGCGAACGGCGAGGTCGCCGGCTACGCCAGCTACGGCACCTTCCGCCCCCGCGAGTCCTACCGGCACACGGTCGAGAACGCCGTCTACGTCCACCGCGACCACCGGCGCCGCGGCATCGCCCGCCAGCTCATGGTCGCGCTCCTGGGCCACGCCTACGACGCCCCCGACGTGCACGTCGTGCTGGCCCTCATCGAGTCGAGCAACACCGTCTCGATCGAGCTGCACGAGGACCTCGGGTTCGAGCAGACCGGACGGCTGGACGAGGTGGGCCGCAAGTTCGACCGCTGGCTCGACCTGACGATCCTGCGCCGCGTCGTAGGCTGAGCCCGTGCGCTACCTCCAGGACTGGTACGGCAACGCCGCGCTCGACTACACGCAGGCGTGGCAGCTCCAACGCGACCTGCACGCCGACCGCGTGTCCGACCGCATCGAGGACACGGCCCTGCTCCTGGAGCACCCGCCGGTCTACACCGCGGGCCGGCGCACCGAGCCCCACGAGCGACCGCAGGACGGCACGCCCGTCGTCGACGTCGACCGCGGCGGCAAGATCACGTTCCACGGGCCCGGCCAGCTGGTGGGCTACCCGATCGTGAAGCTGCCCTCCCACGTGCTGGTGGTCGACTACGTCCGCCGGATCGAGGAGGCCCTCATCCGGTCGCTCTCCGACCACGGCCTTTCCACCGGCCGCGTGCCGGGGCGCTCGGGCGTGTGGCTGCCGGAGGCCCCGGGCCGCCCCGAGCGCAAGATCGCCGCGATCGGCATCCGCGTCTCCCGCGGCGTGACGATGCACGGCTTCAGCCTGAACTGCGACGTCGACCTCGACTGGTACGACCGGTTCGTTCCGTGCGGCATCGCCGACGCGGGCGTGACCTCGCTCGACCGCGAGATCGGCCGCGACGCCACCCCCTCGGGCGTGGCGCCCACCGTGATGGCCCACCTCGACCACCTGCTGACCTGGCGTCCGTACGAGCCCTCCCGCGACATCCAGCGCGTCGAGCACGCCACCGTGCCGCTGCTCTGACGCCCCGGCGCCCTGCGCCATGTGGTCAGGGCCACGACGTCACCGGACGCCGCGTAGGGTGGTCACCGTGACCATCGCCCCCGAAGGACGCAAGATGTTGCGGCTCGAGGTTCGCAACGCCGAGACCCCCATCGAGAAGAAGCCCGCGTGGATCAAGACGCGAGCCAAGATGGGCCCGGAGTACAACGAGCTGATGAAGCTCGTGAAGAGCGAGGGCCTGCACACGGTCTGTCAGGAAGCCGGCTGTCCCAACATCTTCGAGTGCTGGGAGGACCGCGAGGCCACGTTCCTCATCGGCGGCGAGCAGTGCACGCGCCGGTGCGACTTCTGTCAGATCGACACCGGCAAGCCGTCCGATCTCGACCGTGACGAGCCCCGCCGTGTGGCTGAGAGCGTCCGCACGATGGGGCTCAAGTACGCCACGATCACCGGCGTCGCCCGCGACGACCTGCCCGACGGCGGCGCGTGGCTCTACGCCGAGACGGTCCGCAAGATCCACGAGCTCAACCCGGGCACCGGCGTGGAGAACCTGATCCCCGACTTCAACGGCATCCCCGAGCTGCTGACCGAGGTCTTCGAGTCGCGTCCCGAGGTTCTGGCGCACAACGTGGAGACCGTGCCGCGGATCTTCAAGCGCATTCGTCCGGCGTTCCGCTACGAGCGCTCGCTCGACGTGCTGACGCAGGCGCGGACCTTCGGCCTGGTCACGAAGTCGAACCTGATCCTGGGCCTGGGAGAGACCCGCGAGGAGGTCTCGCAGGCGCTGCGCGACCTGCACGCGGCCGGCTGCGAGCTCATCACGATCACCCAGTACCTGCGCCCCTCGGCACGTCACCACCCCGTCGAGCGGTGGGTCAAGCCCGAGGAGTTCGTCGAGCTGCAGCAGGAGGCCGACGAGATCGGCTTCTCCGGCGTGATGTCCGGACCGCTGGTCCGTTCGTCCTACCG